>JBEGUP010000029.1:0-11931 GCA_041178825.1 Pseudomonadota bacterium
GCGCAAGACGGTGACTCGGTTGCCACCGTTGGGCAGCTTCTCGTACCCAACGGTTCAACCAACGTTGTACCCGGGCGCTGCCAGTTCACATTGGACATGCGCGCACCGACTAACGCACAGCGTGACGCCATGGTCAACGACATCTTGGCTCAGTTCAAAGCCATTTGTGAACGCCGCCAAGTGCGCTACACGCTAGAGGAAACCATGCGCGCGGTGGCTGCACCCAGCGCACCGGCCTGGCAACAGCGCTGGGAACAAGCAGTGGAGAGCCTCGGTGTACCTTTGCACCGCATGCCCAGCGGTGCAGGTCATGATGCGATGAAACTCCATGAAGTCATGCCACAAGCCATGCTGTTTGTACGCGGAGAAAACTCAGGCATCAGCCACAACCCACTGGAATCAAGCACCAACGATGACATGCAACTCGCTGTTGAAGCATTCACCCAATTGATACATCAGCTATCTGCTGAAATTCTTTAAATTTTGACACTTAACTTGACTTCTTTATGACCACTTACGACCAACTAGATGCATGGATAGACGCTCACTTTGACGAACAAGTCCGTTTTTTACAGGCGTTGATTCAGGTCCCAACCGACACACCACCAGGTAACAATGCGCCGCATGCCGAACGCGCGGCTGAACTGCTGCAAGGATTTGGTTTTGAAGCTGAGAAACATGCTGTGCCAGCAGCAGAGGTTCATGCTGCCGGTTTGCAGTCCATCACCAATTTGATCGTACGGCGAAAGTATGGTGCTGCGAATAGCAAAGGAAAAACCGTACTCCTGAATGCCCACGGCGATGTGGTGCCACCTGGTGAAGGCTGGACGCATGACCCCTATGGTGGCGAGATTGACAACGGCAAGATCTATGGCCGTGCTGCAGCAGTCAGCAAGTGTGATTTTTCCACTTATGCATTTGCTGTTCGAGCGCTGGAAGCCGTCGCTAAACCAACCACAGGCAGCGTTGAATTGTTGTTCACCTACGACGAAGAATTTGGTGGCGAGGTTGGTCCAGCTTGGTTACTGAAGCACAAAATCATCCACCCCGATTTGATGATCGCCGCTGGCTTCAGCTACCAAGTCATCACCGCGCACAATGGCTGCTTGCAAATGGAAGTAACTGTTCACGGCAAGATGGCGCATGCAGCCATTCCTGATTCGGGTGTCGATGCTATGCAGGCTGCGGTGCGCATCTTAAGCGCTTTGTACGCGCAAAATACGCTATACAAAAAAATCAGTTCCAAGGTTGAGGGTATCACCCACCCTTACCTCAACGTAGGGCTTATTGAAGGTGGTACCAACACCAACGTTATCCCTGGACGCGTCAGCTTCAAGCTCGACCGTCGCATGATTCCTGAAGAAAACCCCGCGGAAGTTGAAGCATCACTACGTCGAATCATTGAAGATGCTGCAGCATTGCAACCAGGCATCACAGTAGATATCAAACGCATATTGTTATGCAATGCCATGAGGCCATTAGCGGGTAACAAACCCTTGGTAGATGCCATTCAAAAACACGGTCAAACCGTTTTTGGCGAACCCATTCCGGCCTTGGGCACCCCGCTGTACACCGATGTGCGCTTGTTTTGCGAAGCGGGCATTCCCGGTGTGATCTATGGTGCAGGCCCCCGCACAGTACTAGAATCCAACGCCAAACGTGCGGATGAGCATTTGAACCTTGAGGACTTGCGCCGTGCCACCAAAGTTATCGCTCGCAGTTTGCATGAACTCTTAGCGGTTTAAGACCGTGTAAAACCCAAGCGTTGCATGAATCAACACTCTGTTTCAATATCAGGGATTCGATTGAAGGCAATCCGCATGGGCGCATGGTCTAGTGCTTGATGAGCACTGGCAAAATACAGTGCGTTTTTACCGTAGAGGCGATTAATTTTATCCACCATAGATGACAATCCATCACGCTTCGTGGCCGGTTTTTTTTCTTCAAACAAAGTGGGCGTGTGTTGTGACGTAGGCACTAGACCAAACAAAGTCATCCCTACCGCCACGGGCGCTGGAAATTGAGCCAAACCACGACGCCACAAGCGTGACAAAACACGCAATAAAAATGCAGTGTCCTGCGTTTCACAAAACTTAGCCTCTTCTTGCCCACCTGCTTTGTAGCCTGTTGAATATCCAGTCTGGCGTCTGCCTTGCACATGGACGGACATGCCCATGGCGTAAAAGCCTTGCTTACGCAAGCGCATTGCCGCTTTCTGAGTAAGGCGATTCAGGACATTCCATGCACCCTCAGCATGGCGCATATCGGGGGGCAGCACATGGGAATGCCCCAAAGTGCGCGGTATTGTTACTCGTGGGCCATACCATTGGCCACGCAGTTTGTCGTACATCTCTGTGCCACCAACGCCCCCCCACACCGTATGCAGCACATCACGTGGTGCGGCGTACAAATCAGCCATGGTAACAATTTTCGCCTTTTCTAAGCGCTGCACCATGCGCGGTCCCACACCAGTGATAGCAGAAGGCTTGAGGTGCAGCAGCTTAGAGGGAATGTCTGCCTGCTCCAGTACCGTCAAACCATTAGGCTTGTGCATATCAGAAGCCAGCTTTCCCAGCAACGTGTTGGGTGCAATGCCAATAGAAGTGCGCATAGATTCACCAACGCTGCGATAAATCTCCGTTTTGATGTGCTCAGCAATCTTGACTGCCTTCTCTCGCTCGCACCAGCTGCCTGTTAATTCACACTCCATCTCGTCAATGCTCAGCACTTGACGCACTGGCGCAATGCGCCCCACCGCTGCTACCGCCCGCTGGTGGAAATCCACATACACCTCATGTTTTCCCTCAATCAACACAATACCAGGACACAATCGACGCGCCTCAGCCACACCTGTACCCGTGCGAATGCCAAAAGCTTTGGCTTCATAGCTAGCCGCAATGCAGCACGAAGTTTCGGCCATCACTGGCACCACACCTACCGGACGACCGCGCAAGGCAGGGTTGATTTGCTGCTCGACGGAAGCAAAGTAAGAGTTGAAATCGACAAAAAGTGTGCGTAGCATCTGAAATATGGTTCAAATATGACTCTAGCCAGCGTATTTACTGCCTAAAGTGCTATTTAATTTATAGTATTTAAATACTCAAATTACTGTTTATTTATACAGTATACTTTTAAACATCCAAGCCGTGTAAAAAAGACAATACCCGTACAAATTAGTCTATTGAATTTTCAGTAATTACTGAAAATTCAATAATTACCAGATAATAAGTGCATGACTGATCTGCACACACTTCCACTTCCTCCACTCAACCGTCAATTTGTTGCTCACTTCGGTGAAATGGGCAGCAAATGGGGCATCAACCGCACGGTGGGACAAATTTATGCGCTGATTTTTATCTCTAAACGGGCTCTAAACGCAGACGAGATTGCAGAAACTCTTGCGTTTTCACGCTCCAATGTCAGCATGGGGTTGAAAGAGCTGCAATCTTGGCGACTTGTCAAGCTAAGCCACCAAGCAGGCGATCGCCGTGAGTATTTTGAAGCGCCCGCTGATGTGTGGGAGATTTTCAGAGCACTAGCAGAAGAACGCCGCCGCCGCGAGATTGAACCGACATTGTCAATGCTGCGAATGGCGCTGTTAGAGGAACCAGCCAGTGGCGAAGAACAACATGCCCAAGCACGCATGCGCGAGATGCATGACTTGATTGACAGACTGATGACTTGGTTTGACGATGTACAAAAACTCGCTCCCGAAACCGCCAAGCAATTGATGGGCATGGGCTCTACGGTGACAAAAGTGCTGGAGTTCAAAGACAGGCTCACAGGTGCAGGTCGCAAAGTAGCCGATTAAGCAACCACGATTCAAAAAGGACACGTCATGGACACTTTGATTTTGTCGCGACTGCAGTTTGCCGCAAACATGAGCTTTCACATTCTATTCCCCACTATCACCATCGCCATGTGTTGGTTGCTGCTGTATTTTCGTCTACGTGTTATGGCAACCCAGCAAGGCGGCAAAGATACTGTTACCTCTATTGCTTGGGAAGAAGCCTACTATTTTTGGACCAAGGTTTTTGCACTTACTTTTGCGCTGGGCGTGGTTTCTGGCATCACCATGAGCTTTCAATTTGGCACCAATTGGCCAGGGTTTATGGAGAAAACCGGTAATATTTCTGGCCCATTATTGGGTTACGAAGTGCTCACAGCCTTCTTTTTAGAAGCCACCTTTTTAGGCATCATGCTATTTGGACGCACCCGTGTTTCACCACGCGTTCACTTACTAGCCACGGTGATGGTCGCGTTGGGCACAACCATGTCAGCATTTTGGATACTGAGTTTAGATTCTTGGATGCAAACGCCTGCAGGGTATGAAATCATCAACGGTCAGTTTTTCGCTAAAGACTGGGTTGCAGTGATTTTTAATCCATCGTTTCCCTACCGTTTTGGACACATGTTGTTGGCATCCATGCTCACAGCATCTTTTTTGATGGCAGGGTTGAGCGCATGGCAGATCATCAAAGGCACCGCCACAGCCGGCACACGCAAGGCGTTGCATACCGCTATCATCGCAGCCAGCATCGCCATTCCGCTGCAAATTTTGTTGGGTGATGCGCACGGCCTCAACACCTTGAAGCATCAACCAGCCAAGATTGCGGCGATCGAAGGGATTTGGCACACAGAAAAGGGAGCGCCGCTGACCTTGTTTGGTTTCCCAAGTGAAAAGGAAAAGAAAACCTTATATGCCCTCGAAATCCCTAAAGCTGCCAGCTTGATTTTGCTGCACGATGCTGAGGGCGAAATCAAAGGACTCAACGAGTTTGAAGGCAAGCACCCGCCAGTGGCTCCCGTTTTTTGGGCATTCCGCATCATGGTTGGCTTAGGTTTTTTAATGCTGGCGGTATCTTGGAGCAGTGCCTGGACTTTATTGCGTGGCAAAAAAATCCTATCCAAATCACAGCTCTACGTCTTAGCAGCTATGACCTTCTCAGGCTGGGTGGCCACACTGGCGGGTTGGTATGTGACGGAAATTGGTCGCCAGCCCTACATCGTATATGGCTTACTCAAAACGGCTGACGTTGTCACGCAGCATTCGTCACCAATGGTGATGGTGACGTTTGTGACCTATCTGGTGGTCTATTTATTGTTGCTTGCTGCCTATATCGGCGTACTTAAATTCATGGCGGAACATCCACCCAAAATGGCATCGGCAGAAATAGCGCAAGGAGCTTAATATGGAACTGACTTGGAACTACCTAGCCCCTTTGATTTTCATGGCCGTGATGGGTTTGGCGCTATTGGTTTATGTGGTGCTAGACGGCTACGATATGGGTGTCGGCATTTTGCTACCGTTTGCCAGTGATGGCGACAAAGACGTGATGATCTCCAGCATTGGTCCTTTTTGGGATGCCAACGAGACATGGCTAGTGCTGGGTGTGGGTGTGTTGTTGACAGCTTTTCCAATGGCACACGGCGTGGTACTCACAGCTTTGTACCTGCCCGTCGCCATCATGCTGATTGGTTTGATTTTGCGTGGCGTAGCGTTCGATTTTCGGGTCAAAGTGCATATCAACCACAAGCCATTTTGGAACCGTATCTTCGCCTTAGGGTCTTACATCATGGCGGTTTCCCAAGGCTGGATGTTGGGTAGCTACATCACTGGTTTTAGTTACACGCTGTGGCCACTGCTGTTCAGCGCAGGCATCGCCCTGACATTGCCCGCCGCTTACGCCATGTTAGGGGCAGGCTGGTTGATCATGAAAACCAGCGACAGCTTGCAAACTCAAGCCGCCGCTTGGGGCCAACGCGTTTTATGGCCTATGGGTATAGCACTTGCGGGGATTTCATTGGCAACGCCGATGGTCAGCGCCACGGTCTTTGCGAAATGGTTTTCGTTCCCAGAGTTGTTTGCATTGCTACCGATTCCGCTGGTTTGCGTTGCTGCTTTCTTTGCCATCAAGCACGTTTTGTCAAACCCCAAAATTGTTCAAGCGGGTTATGGCTGGATTGTGTTTGCAGCGACAGTACTGATTTTCATCATGGCATTTTTCGGACTTGCCTACAGCTTGTTTCCCTACATCGTGATTGACCGCATGACTGTCTGGCAAGCTGCTAGCGCCACCGAGTCATTGACGATTTTGTTCGTCGGCGTGGCAATCACCCTACCCGCCATCATCGGCTACACGGTCTTTATGTACCGTGTATTTTGGGGCAAGGCTAGAGAGTTAACTTATTAAAGTTACAGCAATTTTGCTTTAGCTTGTGCATACTCGCGCTTCAGCTGAGCCACATAGTCTGCCGTGCTTTGCACTTTGGTGATGGCACCGATGCCTTGACCGCATCCCCAAATGTCTTTCCAGGCTTTGGACTTATCACCGCCAAAATTCATTTTGCTTGGGTCGCTGACTTCTAAGTTGTCTGGGTCCATGCCTGCATTGCGAATCGATGGTGCAAGGTAGTTGCCATGCACACCTGTGAACAAATTACTGTAGACGATGTCGTCGGAATTACTGTCCACAATGGATTGCTTGTAGGCATCAGCAGCGCGGGCTTCTTCGGTAGCGATGAAGGCGGAGCCGATGTAGGCAAAGTCTGCGCCCATGGCCTGAGCAGCCAAAACGGCTGAACCGGTTGAAATTGAGCCGCTTAAAGCAACTGGGCCATCAAACCATTGGCGGATTTCTTGAATCAACGCAAACGGGCTTTTCACACCAGCGTGGCCACCGGCACCAGCGGCCACGGCGATCAGGCCATCTGCGCCTTTTTCAATTGCTTTGCGAGCATGCTTGTTGTTGATGATGTCGTGCAGCACCACGCCACCATAGCTGTGCGCAGCAGCGTTGATATCCTCACGCGCGCCAAGGCTTGTGATAATGATAGGCACTTTGTATTTGGCGCACATTTGCATGTCGTGCTCAAGGCGGTCATTCGACTTATGCACAATCTGGTTAATAGCGAAAGGCGCGGCTGGTTTGTCTGGATTGGCTTTGTTGTAAGCCGCCAATGCTTCAGTGATTTCAATCAACCACTCTTCCAACTGCTCAGCTGGACGCGCATTAAGCGCTGGCATAGAGCCGACCACACCCGAAATACACTGGGCGATGACCAGTTTGGGATTACTGATGATAAACAGCGGTGAACCGATGATGGGCAGCGGTAAGTGGCCTAAAGCGCCTGGCAATCTAGACATAAAGTCTCCAAATAGTAAGTTAAACAGCTTAAAAAGAATCTAGGGATAGCGCTGTCACGGACGCAGCACCTTCTACAATGCTGCCGCACATACTTGGTGCTTTACACAGCAAGTGTTCAGCATAAAACTGCGCGGTGATGATTTTGGCCTGCATAAAAGCTGCATCTTCTACACCGATAGCAAGTTGATTTTCAGCAACCAACAAGCTACGTGCCATTTGCCAACCAGCCATCAAATTACCAGCCAACATCAAATAGGGCACGCTGCCTGAGAATACCGCATTAGGCGATGTCTTTGTGTTTCCAGCTACGAAATTAACAACGTCGATGAATGCCAAACGCGCGGCGGTAAGGTGTTTAAGCACTACGCTGGCGGCTGCGCTGCCACTTTTCATTAACTCAGCTTCTGTCACTTCAATTTGAGCTGCGATGCCTTTGGCAGTTTGACCACCATCACGTGCCGTCTTGCGCCCGACCAAGTCGTTAGCTTGGATGGCAGTTGTGCCTTCGTAAATTGTCAAAATCTTGGCATCGCGGTAATACTGTGCTGCACCAGTTTCTTCAATAAAGCCCATGCCACCGTGGACTTGCACGCCCAAGCTGGTAACTTCCAAGCTCATCTCAGTGCTGTAGCCTTTGATCAGCGGAACCATAAACTCATAAAACGCCAAGTTCTGTTTGCGCACTTCAGAGTCCGGGTGATTGTGCGAAGCATCGTAAGCCGCAGCAGAGCTGATGGCCATAGCGCGGCAACCTTCGGTGTAGGCGCGCATGGTCATGAGCATACGTTTCACGTCTGGGTGGTGAATAATCGGGCCGCTGGCTAGCAAAGAGCCATCGACTGGGCGGCTTTGCACGCGGTCTTTGGCAAACTGCACGGCCTTTTGATAGGCGCGTTCAGCAATAGAAATGCCTTGCACCCCTACACCGAAACGAGCCGCATTCATCATGATGAACATGTACTCCAAGCCACGGTTTTCTTGACCCACCAAGTAGCCCACAGCGCCACCGTTATCACCATATTGCAACACGGCAGTCGGGCTGGCTTTGATGCCCATTTTGTGCTCGATGCTGACGCAGTGCACATCGTTGCGCTCACCTAAAGAACCGTCTTTGTTCACCATGAACTTAGGCACGACAAACAAGCTAATACCTTTAACACCATCTGGTGCACCTACAACGCGAGCCAACACCAGATGGATGATGTTCTCAGCCATATCGTGTTCACCCCAGGTGATGAAAATCTTGGTGCCGAACACTTTGTAGCTGCCATCCGCCTGCGGCTCAGCACGGGTGCGGACTGCGGCCAAATCACTACCAGCTTGTGGCTCAGTCAAGTTCATTGTGCCAGTCCATTCACCACTGACGAGTTTTTCCAAATAAATAGTTTTAAGCTCATCTGAACCAGCGGTCAACAGGGCTTCAATCGCTCCATCCGTGAGCATGGGGCAAAGGCCAAAACTCATGTTTGCCGCATGAATCATTTCCACACAGGCTGCACCTATCGCTTTTGGCAAACCTTGTCCGCCAAAATCTTGTGGATGCTGCAAACCCTGCCAGCCACCCTCGGTAAACTGCTTGTAGGCTTCTTTGAAACCAGGCGTCGCTGTGACCACGCCGTTTTTCCAGCTGGAAGGGTTTTTATCACCCTCCCAGTTCAGAGGACTAAGCACACCTTCGCTGAATTTAGCGCACTCCTCCAACACAGCTTGAGCCGTGTCAAAACCCGCATCTTCAAAACCTGGCAACTGCGCCACCTGCTCAATATTGGCCAAATGCTGCATGTCGAACAACATGTCTTTCACTGGGGCACGGTAAGTCATGACGATTGCCTAGGGTTTGGTTAATTAAGATGTATCAGAAATGCGTTTTAGACGTTATTAAATTTTATAGCGCCGCTACCAGTTCAGGCACAGCCGTGAACAAGTCAGCCACCAAGCCGTAATCTGCCACTGAGAAAATCGGCGCCTCTTCGTCTTTGTTGATAGCAACAATCACTTTACTGTCTTTCATACCCGCCAAATGCTGAATCGCACCGCTGATGCCCGCTGCAATGTACAGCTGCGGAGCCACAATCTTGCCGGTTTGACCGACTTGCCAGTCGTTTGGCGCATAGCCCGCATCAACCGCCGCGCGTGATGCACCCATAGCTGCTCCTAACTTATCTGCCAAAGGTGTCATCACCTCCGTGAACTTTTCGCTACTACCCAAAGCACGGCCACCGCTGACGATGATTTTGGCTGCGGTCAACTCAGGCCTATCATTCTTAGCGATCTCGCTACCCATGAAAGTTGACTTCGCATTTGCTGCAATATTTGCTACTTTTTCAATAGCTACTGAGGCAGCATTTACGCCGGCTGGATCGAATCCAGTTGTCCGTACAGTCATGACTTTGGTTGCATCCAAACTTTGCACCGTAGCAATCGCATTACCTGCGTAAATCGGACGCTCAAACGTGTCTGGGCTGTCAACTTTGGTGATGTCAGAGATTTGACCCACATCCAATTTGGCGGCAACACGTGGTGCAACGTTCTTTCCACTCGCCGTTGCTGGGAACAGGATGTGGCTGTAGTTAGCCGCAACTGCTAAGACTTGAGCTGCCACGTTTTCAGCCAAACCGTGGGCTAGACCTGCATCATCGGCGTGCAAGACTTTGGTCACGCCGGAAATTTGTGCGGCAGCTGCAGCGGCTGCACCAGCGTTTGAGCCTGCAACCAGCACGTGCACATCACCACCGCACTGCAAAGCTGCAGTCACGGTGTTGAGGGTGGCGGGTTTGATAGATGCGTTATCGTGTTCTGCTATTACTAGGGATGTCATAGTGATTTTCCTCAAATATCTTTAAGAGTATCTTTTTACAAAACCTTGGCTTCGGTTTTCAATTTGGCAACGAGTGTGGCCACATCGGGCACTTTGATACCGGCGCTGCGTTTTGGTGGCTCAGACACTTTGAGGGTTTTGAGTCGTGGGCTGACATCCACACCCAAGTCTTCGGGCTTGAAGGTGTCCAGCTGCTTTTTCTTCGCCTTCATGATGTTAGGTAAAGTCACGTAGCGTGGCTCGTTCAGGCGCAAATCGGTCGTGATAACGGCTGGCAGGCTGATAGACAGGGTTTCCATGCCACCGTCAACTTCACGTGACACAGTAGCTTTACCGTCTGCAACTTCAACTTTAGAAGCAAAAGTGGCTTGTGGCATGTCGCCCAATGCCGCAAGCATTTGGCCAGTTTGGTTGCAGTCGTCGTCAATCGCTTGTTTGCCCAAGATGATGAGGCCGGGTTGCTCTTTGTCGACCAAGGCTTTGAGGAGTTTGGCAACTGCTAAAGGTTGTAGCTCTTCAGCGGTTTCAACCAAGATGGCACGGTCTGCGCCAATGGCCATCGCGGTACGCAGCGTTTCTGAGCATTGAGTGACGCCGCAAGAAACAGCGATGATCTCGGTCACAACGCCTTTTTCCTTCAATCGCACGGCTTCTTCCACTGCGATTTCGTCAAAGGGGTTCATGCTCATTTTGACGTTGGCGATGTCGACACCGGTGTTGTCCGATTTGACACGAACTTTGACGTTGTAATCAACAACGCGTTTGACTGCGACCAAGACTTTCATTGTTCCAGCTCCTAGAGATTGAAAAAAACTAAACCTGCCTATTTGACGTTTACATTGTTTTTAATTTACGTTTACGTAAACGTCACTCGAAAAATAAATCGATTGTAGGCTGCATTATGCCAAAAAAATAGTACGACCGTGCTTTTTTGTTTAAATTGCTCTTTAATTAATTTGATTTGTGCAAATTTAAGGAAGCGAGCAGGCTTCTACGACTTGTAAATTATTGTCTTTAGCGAAATTGGTCACAAAATCCCAAGCCATGGGCTCAGCAACGCGCAAGTCACGGTTGATGACAACGCATTTAACCTCACCGTAGGTGGTTGAAATCGAAGTGGGAAAGCACCAAGGTGAATAGCTTAAATGGCTGCCTGGCTTGGGGCCACCGGGTCGGAATTGGCTCATCACACCCGCTAAACGCTCAGCCCAATCGCTGGGTCTAAAAATTTTCCCGTCGTGGGTAACGCCTTGAATGAATAATTCTTTAGCCGAATGAGTCGTCATGTTACGAGACTTTGAAGTTTAAAAACGAGTGCGAACATGGTTTGCTGCACTGCACAAGTATTCTATCTTATATAAGACTTGAATATGCTTTTTCATGCGCACTTTTCATAGAGACGCTCATTGATGCAAGAGCAGACTTAATGCACAAAACAACTTTCATGAAAGCAGAGCCACCTTGCAACTAAAATCAAGCCTTTACGCTATTTGGAGAAACTTGTATGTCCGCATTCGTTGAAGCCGCCTCCCATCATGTGATGAACACCTATGGCCGTGTGCCAATGGCTTTGTCACACGGTCAAGGCTGCCGACTATGGGATATCAACGGCAAAAGTTATATTGACGCCTTGGGAGGCATTGCAGTCAATACCTTGGGACATAACCACCCCAAATTAGTGCCTGCACTACAAGACCAGCTGAGCAAAATCATTCACAGCTGTAACTACTACCATGTACCTGGGCAAGAAACATTAGCAGCCAAACTGGTAGAACTGTCTGGCATGACCAATGTGTTTTTCTGCTGCACGGGTTTAGAAGCCAACGAAGCTGCCTTGAAACTGGCACGTAAGTATGGTCATGACAAAGGCATTGACCGCCCCGAAATCGTGGTCTATGAAAAAGCCTTTCATGGCCGCAGCATTGCCACATTGAGCGCAACCGGCAACACCAAAGTGCAAGCAGG
>JBEGUP010000030.1:0-12092 GCA_041178825.1 Pseudomonadota bacterium
CAACCCAAAGGAGTCGTCTATGTCTGAGCCAACGCCAGCGAACAATGCACCTGCTTACAAGCGGATTTTGTTGAAATTGTCTGGTGAGGCTCTGATGGGGGATGATGCCTTTGGTATCAACCGTGCCACGATTGTGCGCATGGTTGAAGAGATTGCTGAAGTCACCCGGATGGGCGTGGAAGTGGCAGTCGTGATTGGTGGTGGCAATATTTTCCGTGGCGTTGCGGGCGGTTCTGTCGGTATGGACCGTGCCACCGCAGATTACATGGGCATGTTGGCCACGGTGATGAATGCACTGGCCTTGGGCGACACCATGAACAAAGCGGGTCTAACCGCCCGTGTGATGTCTGCCACTGGTAATCCATTTTTCACAACAGATACTGCTGCCGCTTTGCGTGGTGCTGAAATCGGTGCGGAGGTCGTCCTCAAGGCAACCAAGGTAGACGGTGTGTACTCTGCAGATCCCAAAAAAGATCCAACGGCAACGCGCTACGAGCGATTAAGCTTTGACGAAGCCATGATGAAAAATCTTGGCATCATGGATGCTGCAGCGTTTGCTGTTTGTCGTGAGCAAAAATTACCGATCAAAGTCTTTTCGATATTCAAGCACGGCGCTCTAAAACGTGTCGTGATGGGTGAAAATGAAGGCACTTTGGTCTACGCGTGAATGAGCGTTTAGATCGAAAAAATAAGATCGAATACATTAAATTGTCGAAATAATTTTTCGGAAATAATATGCCAACAACTCAAATCAAAACGCAAGCTGAAACCAAGATGGATCAATCCATCGCAGCGTTTAAAAACAACATCAGCAAAATCCGTACAGGTCGTGCCAGCCCAGCCTTGCTGGAAAGCGTGCAAGTGGATTACTACGGTAATTTGACCCCGATCAGCCAAGTGGCTAATTTGTCTATGATTGATTCGCGCACAGTCGGTGTTCAACCTTGGGAAAAAGGCATGGGCGCGAAGATTGAAAAAGCGATTCGTGACAGCGATTTGGGTTTAAACCCTTCCAGCATGGGTGATTTGATTCGTGTACCGATGCCCATGATGAGCGAAGAGCGACGTAAAGAGATGACCAAATTGGTGCGCAATGAAGGTGAAAACTCCAAAATCGCCATTCGCAATTTACGCAGAGATGCTAATGAAAGCGTCAAAAAGTTGGTAAAAGAAAAAGAAGCATCTGAAGACGATCAAAAGCGTTGTGAAGCTGAAATTCAAAAAGTAACAGACCGCCACATCATCACGATAGACCAGTTGGTAGCGGCTAAAGAGCAGGAAATTATGGCGGTTTAAGCCATAAATTTGCTTTCACTTTTTAATAATCATTTTTTCTTAAATGGCAACAGATCGCCACGTCCCAAGCCATATTGCTATCGTCATGGACGGCAACGGTCGTTGGGCAAATCGCAGGTTTATGCCGCGTGTTGCTGGGCACAAACAAGGTGTTGATGCTTTGCATAAGTGTGTAAAAGCTTGTGTAGACCGTGGCGTTCAAGTGCTAACAGTGTTTGCCTTCTCATCAGAAAATTGGGAGCGTCCTGCTGATGAAGTTTCAGGATTGATGGAGTTATTAGCGAAAGCCCTTGCTCGTGAGGTGGCGCAACTCAGCAAAGACGGCGTTCGAATTTACTTAATTGGCGAAAGAGACAGTTTGTCTGACAGTTTGAAGCAGGGTTTTGAGCAGGCAGAAAATGCTACCGCTCATAATTCCCGACTCATTTTTAATATTTGTTTTAACTATGGTGGGAGATGGGATGTTGCACAGGCTGCTTCAAAACTAGCGGCACAAGGCAAACCCATCAGTGTTGAAAATTTGAGCACTGTTATGTCGCTGGCTCATGTTGCTGACCCGGATTTACTTATTCGCACGGGCGGTGAGCAGCGCATGAGTAATTTTTTGCTTTGGCAAGCCGCCTACTCCGAGCTTTATTTCAGCGACAAATTGTGGCCTGACTTTGATGAGCTTGCGCTGGATGAAGCAATCAGTGAATTTAAACAACGCGAACGTCGATTTGGCAAAACGTCTGAGCAAATTCAGTCTGAGAATACGATGTGATTTGCCAAATCAACTGGTAAATAGATCACTCAATTTCCATCAATAAAGGCGAGCATGCTAAAACAACGCGTTATTACTGCCTTGATTATGTTGGCCATCGTGCTGCCAACATTGTTTTTCTCAAGTCCGTTGCCCTTTTGTGCTTTAGCGCTGCTTTTTATCGCGGCGGGTGCTTGGGAGTGGGCGAAATTGAATGGCATGCATGCGGTTGGCGCAGTTTGTTTTGCGGGTCTATTTATTGTGCTTGCTGCGCTTGGCTGGTACTTGGGCTTGATTGATCGACCATTGCCTGTGGTTTGGATATTAGCAAGTAGCTTTTGGGTACTCATCTGTGTGTGGTTACTTAAAACAGGCGTATCTGGTTGGGCACAAATTCCAGTAACTTTACGACGCATTGGCGGTATGTTTGCGCTGTTGTTAGCGTGGTTGGCTGTTGCGCAAGCACGGGTTCAAGGAGTTAACTTTTTGATGTCTGTCTTAACACTGGTTTGGGTGGCCGACAGCTTTGCTTATTTCGCGGGTAGAACTTGGGGTGGAAAATTCACCTCAAACAAGCTCGCCCCCAGCATCAGCCCAGGGAAAAGTTGGGAAGGCGTTTGGGGTGGTGCGGTTGGGGTATTCTTGCTCGCAATGACATGGGTATGGGCTGATAGTTATTGGCAAGCTGGTGTGCCAAGTTTGTACGCTCGGTTGCAAGGTCAACATTTAGTGTTGATGGCAATAGCCTTGCTGTTTTTAACGGCTATGAGTGTGGTTGGCGATTTAATTGAGTCCTTGATCAAACGCAGCGCAGGCGTTAAAGATTCTAGTGGCTTGTTGCCTGGTCATGGTGGCGTACTAGACCGTGTTGACGCTCTCTTGCCTACACTGCCAATCGCCATGATGTTGGCTTCTTTGGTGAATTGACTGGTAAATTAGATGATAAATTTAGTGACTCATTTAATGACTAAGCAGCGCATCGCCATACTTGGCTCAACGGGCTCTATTGGTACAAACACACTAGATGTTATTGCCAAGCATCCAGATCGATTTGAAGTTTTTGCACTTACCGCATCAACGCAAGTTGATTTGATGTTGACTCAAATTATTCAGTTTAAGCCTAAATTTGCAATCATGGCAAGTGTTGAACACGGTAAAGAATTAACTCGATTGGCGAAACTAAACTCTTTATCTGTCGAGATATTGTACGGTTCGTTAGCGATTGAAAATATTGCAAAACACGAATCTGTTGATGTGGTGATGGCTGCCATTGTCGGTGCAGCTGGATTGGCGCCTTGCCTTGCAGCGGCAAGTACGGGAAAACGACTGTTGTTGGCAAACAAAGAGGCCCTGGTGGTTGGTGCGGAGTTGTTTTTAGATGTTGTCAAATCTGGCGGTGCTACGTTGCTGCCGATTGACAGTGAGCATTCAGCGATTTTTCAATGTTTGCCTAGCGATAGAAGTACTTGGGCAAACAGTGTTGAAAAAATCATCCTGACTGCCTCAGGCGGGCCTTTTAGAACGCGTGATGTCGCAAGCTTATTTAAAGTCACGCCCAGCGAGGCATGCTCGCATCCTAATTGGGTCATGGGGAGAAAAATTTCAGTAGATTCCGCAACCATGATGAACAAGGCGCTGGAAGTTATCGAAGCAAAATATTTGTTCAATGTTGAACTTAGCCAAATTGAAGTAGTCATACACCCTCAAAGTGTGATTCATTCAATGGTTCAATTCAAAGATGCCTCTGTACTTGCACAACTTGGCACGCCAGATATGAGAGGGCCCATTGCTTACGGACTGTCTTGGCCGAACCGCATTGAAAATGGTGCTTCAGCAATTGATTTTAAAAACTTATCTGCGATGACTTTTGAGGCTATCGATAGCAATAACCACCCGGAGCGGTTTCCTGGTTTGGCATTAGCTTGGGATGTATTGCGCGCGCCAGCCGGCACTACGGCTGTGTTGAATGCGGCTAATGAAATTGCTGTGCAAGCGTTTTTGGATGAGCGTATCAGATTTGATCAAATTCATAGTGTCAATCAATCTACGCTTTCTACCGTCTTGCCTGCGACGCCTACTAGCTTAGGCGATTTGCTAGACATAGATGCGCAATCTCGTGCAGCAGCGCTAGCTCAAGTCAAGCGTTTTGAAATATAAACCATGATGACCGTTTTAGCCTTCCTTGCTGCATTGGCATTATTGATAGCTGTTCATGAGTATGGACATTACCGCGTAGCCGTTGCGTGTGGCGTCAAGGTGCTGAAATTTTCAATAGGATTCGGCAAAACTATTTTTAAATGGCAACCTAAAGGTTCGGATACTGAATTTGTCATAGGTATATTGCCACTCGGCGGTTTTGTCAAAATGTTGGATGAGCGCGAAGCGCCTGTACGGTCAGA
This sequence comes from Pseudomonadota bacterium, assembly GCA_041178825.1. GTDB lineage: Bacteria > Pseudomonadota > Gammaproteobacteria > Burkholderiales > Burkholderiaceae_C > Aalborgiella. Next base: position 4,438 of record JBEGUP010000030.1, read on the forward strand.
TCAAAAGCATCTTGCTTTTAATACGCAACCCTTGTGGAAACGCGCATCTATTGTGGTTGCTGGACCGGTTGCTAATTTGGTTCTGGCGATTTTTTTGTATGCAATTGTGAATTGGAAAGGTGTTCAGGAGGCGAAAGCTATTTTGGCAAGCCCGATGGCAAGTTCTGTTGCACAGCGCGCTGGTTTGGTCGGTGGCGAGTATGTATTGCAGGCAAGTTTTGTTGAAGAGGATTTGATCCCAATTCAGTCAATGGAAGATTTGCGCTGGCTCATTACTCGTGGAGCGCTGAATGGCCAAAATGTTCGATTGGCTGTTGCCGCATCGGCTGGCTCTCCTACACGAGAGGTCATTCTTGATTTAAAGTCTTTAGATGTAAAAGAAGTAGATGCTCAATTGTTTCAAAAAATTGGTATCACAGGACCTTGGACTAAGCCGATTCTTGGTGAGATTCAAGCTGATGGCGCAGCAAAAAGATCTGGCTTGCAGGCGGGTGATATTGTCACAAAAGTTGATGATATAGCCATTGTCGATGGGCAGCAGCTGCGCCAGATAATCCGTGACTCAGTGAGTTTTAGCAAAGGGCCAACACTTGGGGTCACCAGAAATTGGACTATCGATAGAAATGGACAACTGACCGTCATTCCTGTTGCTACCGATATTAAATCTGATGGACGAAATGAAATTGGCAGAATCGGCGCATTTGTGGGTACTTTGCCCGAGATGACGACTGTGAGCTATGGTTTATTCGACGGAATACAAGCCGGAGCAATCAAAACATGGGATGTATCGGTGCTCACCTTGAAAATGATGGGAAAAATGCTTATTGGAGAAGCTTCCCTCAAAAATTTAAGTGGTCCGTTGACTATTGCAGATTACGCGGGAAAGTCAGCAAATTTAGGTTTAACGCCATATTTGATCTTCTTAGCGTTGATCAGTGTCAGTTTGGGCGTTTTGAATTTGTTACCGCTGCCAGTATTAGATGGCGGCCATCTGATGTATTATCTCTGGGAAGGCTTGACTGGCAAGGCTGTCTCAGAGCTGTGGACGGAGCGCTTACAGCGAGGCGGAGTAGCCTTGCTTTTTAGTATGATGGCCATAGCGCTCTATAACGATATGACTCGACTATTTGCAATTTAATGAATCAATCTAACAAACCAAACATCAATAGTCTGCTTACGAGTATTGCTCAAAAGGGAGTGCGCAAAGCCGCTTTCATGGCTGCAGCTGTTTTAGCTTCTAGTACAAGCTGGGCTATTACCCCTTTTTCTGTCAAAGATATTCGCGTTGAGGGCTTACAGCGCGTCGAGCCAGGTACGGTATTTGCTACTTTGCCTTTTCGAATTGGCGATACCTATGATGATGAAAAAGGCTCGGTCGCTATCCGTTCATTGTTTGCTTTAGGTGTTTTTAAAGATGTGCGTGTTGAGGTAAACGGAGATGTTCTCGTCCTCATTGTTGAAGAGCGTCCAACAGTTGCTGGTATTGAGTTTTCAGGTACTAAAGAATTTGACAAAGATGCCCTAACACGAGCGATGCGTGAAATCGGTTTGACAGATGGTAGGCCTTTTGACAAGGCGCTTCTAGATAAAGCTGAGCAGGAATTAAAGCGTCAGTATCTGACCCGTAGTTTGTACGCGGCAGAAATCGTGACGACTGTGACTCCCATTGAACGCAATAGAGTTAATTTAACTTTCAGCGTGGTTGAAGGTGATGTCGCAAAAATTAAAGAAATCCGCATCACAGGCAATAAAGCATTTAGCGAATCAACGTTAAGAGGCTTGTTTGACTTGGATACAGGCGGTGTTTTGAGCTGGTACACCAAAAGTGACCGTTACACCCGTTCTAAATTGAATGCTGATATTGAAACCATGCGTTCATATTATTTAGCGCGTGGCTATTTGGAATTTAAAGTTGAAGCTCAGCAAGTTTCTATTTCTACTGATAAAAAAGACATTGTCATTTCCTTAGATGTGTCTGAGGGAGAGCGTTACACTGTTTCTGATGTTAAATTAGCTGGTAGCTATTTAGGCAAAGACGATAAATTTAAATCGCTTGTGACTGTTTCTGCAGGCCAAGAATACAACGCTGACAAAATCGCAGAAACCACTAAGGCCATGGTTTCATATTTTGGAGATTTTGGGTTTGCATTCGCGCGCGTTGTTATCAAGCCTGAAATTGATCGTTCAAAAAATCAAGTAGCTTTAACGCTTACTGCGGATCCTGGTCAGCGTGCCTATGTGCGTCGAATCAATATCTCAGGAAACAACAGAACGCGTGATGAAGTTATTCGTCGTGAGCTTAGGCAGTTTGAGTCATCTTGGTATGACGGCGAGAAATTGCGTGTCTCGCGCGATAGAGTCGATCGGTTAGGGTTTTTTAAAGATGTTCAGTTTGACACCTCTGAAATTCCGAATGCGCCGGATCAAGTCGACATCAATATTGTTGTAGCTGAAAAGCCAACTGGTAATATTAATTTTGGTGCTGGGTATTCCACTTCAGACAAACTGACATTTCAATTCGGTATCAAACAGGAAAATATTTTTGGTAGCGGAAATTATTTGGGTGTAGATGTAAATACCAGTAAGTTAAATCGATCCTTGAGTGTCACTACTGTAGATCCCTATTTCACTGAAGACGGTATTTCTAGGATTTATGATGCCTACTACCGTACGACAACCCCAGCCAGTGCCACGGAGGGTGATTACAAGGTAGTAACAACAGGTGTAGGCGTTAAATTCGGCGTCCCGATAAGCCCTGTTGATACTATTTACATAGGTGCTGGTGCTGAACAAAATAAAATTGTTACGGGCAATAATTTGCCTGCAGCCTACCTCGACTATGCAACGCAATTTGGATACAGCAGCTATGCACTGCCGTTAACACTGGGCTGGTCTCGTGATGACAGAGACAGCGCTCTCACACCAAACTCTGGCAAATTGCAGCGTTTGTCGGCTGAATGGAGCCCTACTGGCGATGTTAATTACGTTAAGGCTGTAGCCCAATACCAGCAATACATTCCTTTGAATAAACAGTTTACTCTCGCATTCAATGGTGAGTTGAACTGGGGAAAGGGTTTAAGCGGGAAACCTTTCCCAGTCTTTAAAAACTCTTACTCTGGTGGATTGGGCTCAGTTCGCGGTTTTGAAGCATCCTCTTTGGGGCCTCTTGATGAAACGACAAAAACTGCATTGGGTGGAGCTAAGAAAATCACTCTTAATGCTGAATTTATAACGCCGTTCCCAGGTGCTGGCAATGATAAAAGCTTGCGTTTGTATGCTTTCTTCGATGCTGGCAATGTTTATGGTGCCAATAACCCATTTGTTCTAAGTGAGCTTCGCACGTCAACAGGCGTTGGCATTAGTTGGATTTCACCTGTTGGTCCCTTGCGTTTAGCCTATGCAAAGCCCATCAGAACATTTACTGGGGATAAAATACAAAAAGTACAATTTCAAATCGGAACAGCTTTCTAATGAAACTCAATATCAAACAGCCTCGTCTTTCTCTTCTTATTATTTTGACACTGGGCCTAGCAAGCTTATCGTGTGCCGTGTCTGCACAAGATTTTAAAATTGGATTTATCAACACGGACCGAATTTTTCGCGATGCAAATTCTGCAAAAGCTGCACAAGTAAAACTAGAGCAAGAGTTTCAGCGTCGTGAAAAAGAGTTGAACGATCAAGGTGCGCAAATCAAAGCGACAGCGGATAAGCTGGAAAAAGATGCTCCCACATTGGCTGAAGGACAACGCAACACGCGTCAAAAACAACTGACGGATCAAGATCGCGAATTTCAACGCAAGCGTCGTGAGTTTCAAGAAGATTTGAATGTTCGTAAAAATGAAGAATTGCAGTCTGTGCTGGAGCGCGCCAATAAAGTTGTAAAACAGGTCGCTGAATCCGAAAAGTATGACCTGGTTGTTCAAGATGTGGTTTACATCAATCCAAAGCATGACATCACAGACAAAGTGCTTAAAGTTTTGAACGCTACGAAGTAATTTAATCTTTTGGTTTTGGTTCGCGTGTGGTCATCACTTTACATCAAATTATTGAAGCATTAGGTGGCAGACTCCACGGCGATGGTACAAAGCAAATCACTGGTCTAGCTGCTATTCAGCAGGCTAACGTCTCAGAAATTAGCTTTGTTAGCAACATTAAGTACGAACAAGACCTGATTAATTCCAAAGCAGCTTGCGTCATCGTCAGCTCACATCTAGCGGCGATTGCTGAAAAGCGCGGTGATTACATCGTTGCAGAACAACCGTATGTTTACTTTGCTTTGTTGACGCAATTTTGGAAAAAGCAGCACTCACACCAAAGAGCTGGCTCTGTACATCCCAGTGCGACAGTTGATGTGACCGCTATTGTCGATACAACAGCTGTGATTGGTGCTCAATGTGTTGTTGAAGCTGGTGCTCGCATCGGGGCTAACACGGTACTTAAGTCACGCGTTACCATAAGCGAAGGCTGCGTTGTTGGTGAAAACTGCATATTGCATTCAGGTGCCGTTATCGGTGCAGATGGCTTTGGCTTTGCACCACAGAAGTCTTCACATGGGTTGACTTGGATAAAAATTGAGCAATTGGGTGTGGTAAAAATTGGCAATAATGTTGAGATTGGTGCCAATACCTGCGTTGACCGTGGCGCTTTGCATGACACCGTGATTGAAGATGGTGTCAAACTTGATAATTTGATTCAAATTGGTCATAACGTGCGCATTGGTTCGCACACAGTTATTGCAGCGGCTACAGCTGTTGCAGGAAGCACAGAGATTGGTGCATATTGCATGATTGGTGGCTGTGTCAGCATTGCTGGGCATTTGTCGATTGCGCCGCATACTGAAATATCAGGTGCTTCCGTTGTGACCCATTCGATTCGCAAAGCCGGTACTTATACAGGTTTGTTTCCGTTGGATGACAGTGCCGCTTGGGGTAAAAATGCAGCGGCATTAAAGCAATTGTCAAGCTTGCGCGACAGACTCCGGTTATTAGAGAAAAATAAACAATAACTAAAATACAGTTGAAATTAAAGAAAGAAAATTTACCATGATGGACATTTACCGTATTCTCAAGCAACTGCCACACCGTTACCCGTTTGTACTGGTGGACAGAATTACTGAGCTGGAAAAAGGCAAATACATCAAAGGCTATAAAAACGTTTCTATCAACGAACCATATTTTGTGGGCCACTTTCCGCACCGTCCCGTGATGCCTGGTGTTTTGATTGTGGAAGCTTTGGCGCAAACTGCAGCTTTGTTGGGCTTTGACACACTCGGCGTCACACCTGACGATAAGACCATGTTTTACTTTGCAGGTATTGATGGCGTTCGTTTCAAAAAACCTGTCGCGCCAGGTGACCAGCTCTGGTTAGAAATGCACGTTGAGCGTGTACGTTCAGGCATGTGGAAATTTAAAGGTCAAGCCAGTGTGGATGGAGAAGTCGTTACCGAAGCCACCATCATGTGTACGATCCGTATGTTGGGTGAAGATGAATAATTTAGGCTAATCATCTAGACGATTTACTCTGAGTTCGATGCAACAATTGATTCACCCTACAGCTTTGATTGACCCAAAAGCGCAGCTAGACAGCAGCGTTGAAGTTGGTCCTTACAGCGTCGTTGGTCCTCATGTGCGTATAGGTGCTAATACGCGTGTTGGCGCACATTGCGTGATTGAAGGCCACACGACTATTGGCAAACACAACCAAATCTTTCAATTCAACTCTCTAGGCGCTATTCCGCAAGATAAGAAATATGCGGGCGAGCCCTGCGAGCTGTCCATTGGAGACCGAAATACCATCCGCGAATTTTGCACGTTTAACATTGGTAGCCCAGGCGATACTGGGGTGACGCGAGTTGGGGACGATAACTGGATCATGGCCTATGTTCACATTGCCCATGACTGCCAGGTGGGCAACAAAACCATACTGGCAAACAACACCACGTTGGGTGGCCATGTGCATCTGGCGGATTGGGTCATTGTGGGTGGGCTGACAGGTATCCATCAGTTTGTCAAAGTTGGCGCACATGCGATGGTGGGTTTTTCTAGCGCGGTAACCCAAGACATCCCACCGTTTATGATGGCTGACGGCAATCCACTCGCAGTGCGCGGTTTCAATGCTGAGGGCTTACGTCGTCGTCAATTCAGCGAAGAACGGATTGCTGCGGTCAAGCAGATGCACAAACTGTTGTACCGTACGGGTAAAACGCTGGCTCAAGCGACGGCAGAAATCGCTGAGCTTGCGCAGACCATGCCACAAGCAGCGACAGACGTGGCTTTGATGGGGCAATTTTTAGCCCAAAGCACACGTGGTATTGTGCGTTAATTTTCGCGGCAAACGACAAGGTGACTACCGCATCCCCCCAGTTTTCGCTGGTAGCAGGCGAAGCATCAGGTGATTTATTGGCGGGTTTACTGCTTGATGGCATGCAACAACGCTGGCCGCAGATGCAAGCCACAGGCATTGGCGGTGCGCGTATGGCAGAGCGTGGTTTCAAAGCTTGGTGGCCTAGCGATAAATTGTCCGTTTTTGGCTATATCGATGCTTTGCGCCACTACCGCGAGATTTTGGGCATCCGTAACCAGCTTAAAGCCAAACTTTTAGCCAGTCCACCAGATGTCTTTATCGGCGTTGATGCCCCCGATTTCAACCTAGATTTAGAAGCCGCGTTGCGTCAAACCGGCATCAAGACCGTTCATTTTGTCTGTCCGTCGATCTGGGCGTGGCGACCGAAACGGGTCGAAAAACTCAAAAAAAGCTGCGACCATGTGCTGTGTGTTTTCCCGTTTGAGCCTGAAATTCTGGCGAAACATGGCATTCCCGCGACCTTTGTCGGGCATCCGCTGGCGTCTGTCATACCGATGCAGCCAAACAAAGCCAAAGCACGGGAACAACTTGGTTTGAACTTTCAAGACAAAGTTGTCGCCGTTTTGCCAGGCAGCCGCTTGGCCGAAATAAAGCATCTTGCACCAAGGTATTTTAAGGCTGTAGCCGGCATATTTGCTGCCTACACAGCTATGAAATTCATAGTTCCTTCTGTGCCTAAACACATTCCTTTGTTGCAGCAAATAGCCAAAGAATGCGGTGTGGAAAATCAGGTGCAAATCATCTCTGGCCAGTCGCACCTTGCGTTAGAAGCCTGCGATGTGACCTTGATTACCAGCGGCACTGCCACCTTAGAAGCTGCCTTGTACAAACGCCCCATGGTGATTGGCTATGCGTTGAACTGGATCAGTTACGAGATCATGAAGCGCAAAAAACTGCAGCCTTGGGTGGGGCTGCCGAATATTTTGAGTGGAAAATTTGTTGTACCAGAGCTGATTCAAGGTGATTGCACACCGGAAGCTTTGGCTGCTGCAACGCTGGCTTGGTTTGAAGCACCCGAAAAAGTGACCGATTTAGAGCGACAATTCACCACCTTGCACACCCAATTGCTCCGAAACACCTCAGAATTAGCCGCCGATGCCATCGCCCAAGTCCTCAACAAAACCGCCAAAGCTGGTTGAATCAGCTAAATCTGCTGTAAAAAGCGTCAAAAGTAAGTCTAAAAGTCTGTCCAAAAATTTAATCAAGGCAGAGCAAGTCGCGCTGTCTTGGGACGCACCAGGTTTGATGGCGGGCGTCGATGAAGCTGGTCGTGGCCCATTGGCCGGCCCAGT
>JBEGUP010000031.1:0-11609 GCA_041178825.1 Pseudomonadota bacterium
CGCTAAGTTAGGCGTTACTGGTAACAGAAATGCTGGGGATCCAAATACTCTTTTCGTGGATGTATTAGCTGGACAACTGCATAACACTGAGTTCCGTATTGATAGTTGCAGTGCAGATCAACAACAAAGTCTTGGTGTTCAAAAGAAAAACCAAGCGGCGATTGTCCCGCCCTCAGGGAGCGTTCAATTTGATAGTGCTCAACCAAAGATTTCTGGAGGAGGATTGCTTTCGTCATCCGCTCCGAAAACTGTTGATGTTGGGAGTAAACAATGAACTTAAACACCAATCAAATTGCATATGTTAAGAACGACAACTTAGAAAATACTTTTGTGAACTGTAAAAAGTCATCATTCAACATGAAGTCAAATATTTCAGTAATACAAAGCGCATTGCATACGCTCGCTTATGGTGCTGTTTTGAGTGGTAGTTTGTTTGCACCGTATGCCATTGCGCAAACAAGCGCTAGTATGCTCAAGGACTTACCTTTGCAAGCAGAGTTGAATTCGATTGGAAAAACTGTAGCAGTTGATCGCGCCCGACTCAGCGGATCTGGTGTTGCATATCGCCGCATTGACGGTATTGGTTTGAGTGCATCAAATAGTAATCTACCTGTAACGGCTGATGAAGGCCTATGGCGAGAAAGCTTGGGCATGCCTATTGGCAGTAAGATATTGCTAAGCGTATCAGCAGCGCAAGCGCCAGCTGATGGCATTAGTTTGCTTAAATTGAAAATCGAATTATTTGATTCAACTGGAAAGATTTTTCTAAAGCCTGTCAAATTATTGTTGGAAACTAGCCTCGGTAGTTTCCAGGGTAAAGATGCAGCCTTCATGTCACCGGACGCATTTGGGGGGCGCAAAAAAGACAGTCTTAATAGTCTTGAGGTTGCATTAAATAATGGCGTCGCTGAGTTGGTGTTGCAAGCTCCAAATGTACCAGGCGATGCGTTAGTGCGTGTTTCAAGTGGTGCTGTGGTTGTGCAGGGTGAAATTGCTTTCTTACCTGACTTGCGTGACATGCTTGTCGTAGGTATTGTTGAAGGCAGCATCAATCTTTCAAAAACAAAAGGGCCAAGTGCCAGTGACATAAAGGAGTTTGGTTTTAGTGATAATCTTAGAAACTGGGAAAAAACTTCCACGTCAATTGGCGCTAACGGAATTGAATATAAAACTGTTGCTGGGCGTGTAGCGTTATTTGCTAAGGGCGCTATAAAAGGTGAATATCTGCTAACAGCAGCAATAGATACCGATAAAATTACAAGTCAAAAACTGTTTCGTGACATAGATCCAAATACCTTTTACCCGATTTACGGAGACTCCTCCGTGAAACGGTTTGATGCACAGAGTGCGAGTCGTGTGTATGTGCGTATTGACAAAGATAAAAGTTATCTTTTATACGGCGACTTTAATTCCGGAGTGTCGGACCCCGCTAGCAAGCTTGCGAGTATGTCGAGAACTTTAACTGGTGCGCAATTTAATTACGAAAATAGCAGCGTAAAAATCAATGGTTTTGCAGCTCAGACAGCAAATAAAGGCTACGTTGACGAACAGCCTGCACGCGGTATCAGTGGCCCGTACGCTTTAGCCAGACCAAATGCAATAGCAAATACAGAAACGATAGAGTTGTTGGTGCGAGATCGAAATCAACCAGCTTTAGTGCTGAGTAGAAAAACTTTAACTAGATTTGCTGACTATGACTTTGAACCATTTAGTGGTCGAGTCATGTTTAGACAGCCTGTACCATCTGTTGATGAAAATAATAACCCAGTATCAATTCGAATTTCTTATGAGGTCGAAGAGTTTGCTGGCGATAAACATTGGGTCAGTGGCATCACCGCTAAAGCAAATTTATCAAACAACATTACAGTTGGCGTAAGCTATGCGACTGACAAAGATAAACAAACACCTTATGAAATTGCTGGTGCCAATATAGAAGTAAAGCTCGGTGATCGGACCTATTTTGTTGCTGAAGCTGCCACAAGTCGTGGCACGAATGCTTATAACCAAAACTTCTCTGTTATCACAGATGCAAATCCGTTAGTTAATAAGCAGGGTAATGCTGCTCGAATTGAGTTAAGGCATGATGGCGAGCAGCTTAACGCAAGAGCTTATGTTAATAAATCTGATTCGGACTTCCAAAATGCAAGTGCGGGTGTGATTGCTGGTCGTGAAGAAGCTGGGTTGAATGTAACGTATCAGTTGAGCCCATCAATAGACTTAAGTGCTAACTTGTTGAAAACTAAAGACAAGTCTGGTGGATTAGCTGATGGTGCAAGTAGGGACGCAGCGGGCGTAACGGCCTCAGTAAAGGTCAATGAAATATTAAAAGTAGAAGTTGGCGTTAATTCTGTCAAAGAGCATTTGGTTAATGGTTCAGGAGGAGCGCTGAACTCGGTGAATACACAAACTACTTCGAACAGCTCGCTTCCTGGTTGGGGCTTTAATGGAACCGGACTGCTGGCAAGTCCAGCTACTCTTTTGTCTAACCCGACGGAAGCACCAGCAATCGTGGACAATGCGTATACAAGTGCACGTGTAAAACTACTCGGCAAATTAACACCAGAAGCTAGTTTGTTTGGTGAGTATGAGCAGGCGATAGGAGATGGAGCTCGTCGTCGTGTTGTGCTTGGGGGCGAATATCGCGTCTCAGAGAGAACTAGGTTATATGCCAGCCATGAGCTTGAAAACTCTTTGACTGGTGTGTATGGACTAAGCAACGATGGTACTCGTAACGCTAGTACTATTTTGGGCGTATCTTCTGCAGTCAGCATACCGTCGTTCTTGCCAGATGGGCAAATATACGGTGAATATCGTGCTGCTGGAGTAACTGGAAATAATGACATTGCAGCGGTTGCGGGCGTCCGAAATTTATGGCAAATTAAGCCGGGAATCGGTTTTAGTACAGGCTTGGAGCGCCAGCAAATTTTGCAAGCAGACGGCGTTCAACATGAAGCCACGGCAGTAAGCTTGGCGCTTGATTACGCCGCAGATCCAGTTAACAAGGTTGCGGGCAAGTTGGAGTACCGAACTTCTGACATTCAAGATCAGTGGTTATCTACTTTGGCTTATACGCGTACCCTATCAGATAATTGGTCAGCAATTGCACGTAACGCATACACTCGCTCAGAAGGCGTTGGTGTGGATATCTCTAAAGGTATTCAACTGCAAAATCAGTTTCAAATGGGATTGGCCTACAGGGATGTAGAGCATGGCCGCTGGAATGGTTTGTTGCGCGCTGAAAATAGAGTTAATCGCTCATCATTGACGGCTGACATAAAGGACGAGGATACTTGGATTCTAAGTGTGCACGGCACCTATCGCCCTGCACGGGATTGGACACTCGCAGGCCAATTGGCTGCAAAACGTGGTGCCCAAACTATTTTGAATGATGGTACCTACAGCACGTATAACGGACAATTAATCAGTGCTAGGGCTATTTGGGATATCACTGAACGGTTCGATGCAAGTATCTATGGAAGTCTAGGTCGTGACAATGGTCAAAAAGTCTCCGGCTATGGACTTGAGTTAGGTGCTAAAGTTATACAAAACTTGTGGTTCTCAGTGGGGTACACAAAAGGTAATTTTGCTGATGTCGATCAATTTAGCGCGAATACAAGTTGGAGTGGGTGGCATGCTCGCTTGCGCTACAAGTTCGACGAAAACAGTTTGGGTTTGGCGACAAAGCGAGATGACCAGGTCAAACCAGTTGCAGCGATTGAAGCTGCAATAACAAAAGTAGAGGCTCCGGCCGCGGTACCTGTAGTCGCGCCAGTCATACAGCAAGTAACTGTTCCTGTTATTGCACCAAAGTACGAAAAAATAACATTGGCAGCAGGCGCTCTGTTTGCACATAACAAGTCCAGTGTTACTGAAATTTTGCCTGAGGGGCGTAATCAGTTGAATGCTTTGGCTGCAAAACTAAAATCAGTCAGTAATATTGAAAAGGTTAGCATAGGTGGTCACGCTGATATTACGAACGGAACCGGTGTAGCTGCTTATAACGACAAGCTTAGTCTCGATCGTGCCATTAGCGTAAGAGAGTATTTGGCTAGTCAGGGCGTTGATGTAAAGACTGTTTCGGTTGAAGGTTTTGGAGGCAAACAACCAGTTAAAACAGACTGCGCCATGCCTAAGGGTGCTGCTCGAACACCTATCGGCGTTACGCAATCACGCGCTACTTTGAAAGATATGGAAGCGTTTAGAGCTTGCCTTTTGCCGAATAGACGTGTCGAAGTCGAAATTTACGGCCTGACATTGGTTAAGTAATGGGTAAACAAGAAAATACGCCATAAATCGGCGTATTTTCTTTATTGAAGCTATTGAAGCTATAGAAGCAATACAAATTTGCGATTGTGCTACCGTTTCACAAAATCAAGCTTGACCTTGTTTACAGTTGACTAAAATCTGGCCTGCGTTTTTCCAGAAAAGCACCAAAAGCTTCTTTTGCTGCAGGCTCTTTTAGCATACGCCCAAAACTTACTCCTTCCTCTTGCATTTGCTCTTTCACGGCTAGAGCAAATCCCTTCTTCATCAATCTTTTAGTTTCAATCAATGAGCTAATGGGTTTCGCTGCTAATCTTTTAGCGATTGCTTGTGCGTAGCTGTTGGTCTCAAGGGGTGGGAGCACTTTATTAACTAGGCCCACTTCCAATGCGGCTTCGGCCATGAATGGTTCGCCCAAAAATAAAGCTTCGGAAGCACGGTGATGCCCCATCATTTGAGGCACTAAAAGACTTGAGGCCGCTTCTGGACACAATCCCAAATTAACAAAAGGCATTGAAAATGCAGCATTGTCACCAGCGTAAACTAAATCGCAATGAAACAGCATGGTGGTTCCTATGCCTACTGCTGGTCCACAAACAGCTGCTAACACAGGTTTGGAGAAGGCACTGATGGCATGCAAAAATCGAAATACGGGAGATTCTTCGTTAGATGATGGGCCGTTGAGGAAGTCTCCAATATCATTACCAGCGCTAAATACAGCTTCATGTCCTTGGAAGACAACAACACGTACAGCATTGCTTGAATCGCCTTGAATCAATGCATTTGCCATCGTGGCATACATGGCTGTAGATATGGAATTTTTCTTTTCAGTGCGATTAAATGTGATGGTCATCACACCAGCTTCTATGTGAACTAAGATGTCGTTTACGCTTTCCGATGTCATGAGATATTCCTTGCTTTGTCGAACAATACTAAGTTTAAACGCGCTCAAAAATTCCTGCTGCGCCTTGCCCCATGCCGACGCACATGGTCACCATACCGTATTTCAGCTGTTTACGGTGTAACGCATGTATCACGGTGGCGGAGCGTATGGCACCTGTCGCACCCAGTGGATGTCCCAAAGCAATCGCACCACCCATGGGGTTCACCTTGCTTGGGTCGAGTTTCAAGGTGTTCAGCACAGCTAAAGACTGTGCCGCAAAAGCCTCGTTCAACTCAAACCAGTCAATATCGTCCTGTTTCAAACCTGCGTAGCGCAGTGCCGCTGGAATCGCTTCAATCGGGCCTATACCCATGATGTGCGGCGGCACGCCTTTACTGGCAAAACTGACAAACTTGGCCAATGGTGTCAATCCAAAGCGTTTGATCGCACTTTCACTTGCCAAAATCAGCGCGCCAGCACCATCAGAAGTCTGCGAGCTGTTGCCCGCAGTGACCGAGCCACGCGCCGCAAACACAGTTTTGAGTTTGCTCAGACCTTCAACCGTTGTATCAGGGCGTGCACCTTCATCTAGGCTCACGATGCGCTTGGTAATGCTAACTTCACCTGTTTCCAGGATCGGTGTGCGCTCGGTCACTTCTACAGGTGTGATTTCATTCGTAAATTCGCCAGCTTTCATGGCAGCGATGGCCTTCATGTGCGACTGGTAGGCAAACTCATCCTGCGCATCGCGGCTGATCTTCCACTGGTTCGCCACTTTCTCCGCAGTCAAACCCATGCCGTAGGCAATGCCAATGTTTTCGTCATGATCAAACATGGCAGGCGACAGGGACGGGTTGTTACCCATCATTGGCACCATGCTCATGCTTTCAACGCCTGCAGCGATCATCACATCGGCTTCACCCACACGGATACGGTCTGCTGCCATCTGCACGGCAGACAGGCCAGAGGCGCAAAAGCGGTTCACGGTAATACCACCCACGCTGTGCGGCAAACCTGCTAGAACCGCACCAATGCGGGCAATGTTCAGGCCTTGCGATGCTTCTGGTATGGCGCAACCGCAAATCAAGTCTTCAATCGCGCTTGGGTCCAATGTCGGCACTTGTGCCAAGGCGGCTTGCAGCGCTTTGACCAGTAAATCATCTGGTCGTGTGTTGCGGAAGAACCCGCGGTGCGAGCGCCCAATCGGGGTGCGCGTGGCGGCTACGATGTAGGCTTCTTGTACTTGTTTCATGGTGTATTTCTTTCGGTCTGCTTTAGTTGCGGACGGGTTTGCCAGTCGCCATCATGCCCATGATGCGTTCTTGGGTTTTAGGGTGAGTGAGAAGCGAGCAGAATGCCTGGCGCTCCAGCGTCATCAGGTATTCCTCGGTGACCAACGTGCCGGCATCGACGTCGCCACCACAGACGACGTTGGCAATCAGTGAGGCAATGTGGAAGTCATGCGCGCTGATGAAGCCACCATCGCGCATGTTGACCAGTGAGCCTTTGATGGTGGCAATGCCGTTGCGGCCTGCGACGGCAAAGCTGCGCTTGTGCGGTGCGCGGTAGCCGCTTTTATACAAAGCCTTGGCTTCGTTGAGGGCCACAAACAGCAGTTCGTCTTTATTTGGCACAATCACATCAGTGTCCAGCAGGTAGCCGATTTTGCGCGACTCAATTGCACTGGTGCCGACTTTAGCCATGGCTGCGGCAGTGAAACCTTCGGTCAAAAATGGCACGATGTCTTTGTTGGTGCTTGTTGACGCTGCCTCTGCTGCGCGGCGCGCAATGTAGGCCAAACCACCCGCACCAGGCACTAAGCCCACGCCCACTTCGACCAAGCCAATGTAGCTTTCCATGGCTGCGACGCGCTTGGCGGAGTACACCGCCATCTCGCAGCCACCGCCCAGCGCCAAACCGCGAACGGCAGACACTGTAGGTACGCTGGCATAGCGCAGTTTTAGCATGACTTTTTGCAGCTCATGCTCGACTTCATTGATCGCACTCACACCCGCCATCATGAATGCCGGCAGCATAGCTTGCAAGTCAGCACCTGCTGAGAACATCTCATCAGGCGACCAAATCACCAGTCCTTGGTAATCCTTCTCCGCCATGTCCACAGCCAAACTCAGCCCTTCGGCCACATCCGGGCTGATGGCGTGCATTTTGGTTTTGATGCTGGCGATCAACACGTCGTCATCTAGTGTCCACAAACGAATCGCATCGTCCTCGTGCACCGTCTTGCCAGCTGTTTCTGCTTTGACCGTGACAGAGCCTGCAACTTCTTCTGGGAAATGTTGACGCTCGTAAACGGGCAAATTCCGACGTGCAATGAATTTGTTGCTAGACGCACTCCATGAGCCCGCTGGCGTGTGCACACCACCCGCTCCACCGTTTGATTCAGCGACTGGGCCTTTGAAGACCCATTCCGGCAGCGGCTCTTTGCACAGCGCCTTACCAGCATCAATGTCTTCCTTGATCATGCTGGCAACGTTCAACCAGCCAGCTTCTTGCCACAGCTCAAACGGGCCTTGTTTCATACCAAAGCCCCAACGCAGCGCTAAGTCGATGTCGCGTGCGGTCTCTGCCACGGTGTGCAGATGCACCGCGGCATAGTGCAACTGGTCGCGGATGATGGCCCACAAAAAGCGCGGTTCGGCACCTTCTGCATTGCGCAAGAGCTTCAAGCGCTCGGCAGCCGGTTTTTTGAGCATACGCCCAACGACTTCATCAGCTTTTTTGCCGCTGGGCACGTAATCTTGCTCATCGGCGTCAAAACGCAGGATGTCGCGGCCTGCTTTTTTGTAGAAACCGGCACCTGTTTTTTGACCCAGGTTGCCCAGCTCGAGTAATTTCGCTAGTACGGCTGGCGTTGCAAAGTTGCCGTAAAAAGGATCACTCTCAATCGTCAAATTGTCTTGCAGCGTCTTAATCACGTGCGTCATGGTGTCCAAACCCACCACATCAGCGGTGCGGAAGGTGCCCGAGCTGGCGCGTCCCAGTTTTTTGCCAGTCAAGTCGTCCACCACGTCGTAGGTCAAACCAAAGTTTTCTACCTGCTTCATCGTCGCCAGCATACCGGCAATGCCGACGCGGTTGGCAATGAAGTTGGGCGTGTCGTGCGCCCGCACCACACCTTTGCCCAAGCCGCTGGTGACGAAGGTTTCTAGGTCATCCAAAATCTGCGGCTGCGTGGTTGGCGTGTTGATCAACTCCACCAAGTACATATAGCGCGGTGGGTTGAAGAAGTGGATGCCGCAAAAGCGCGGTTTGATAGCTTCTGGCAGCGCTTCAGACAATTTGGTGATGCTCAAGCCCGACGTGTTGCTGGCCACAATTGCACCTTCAGCGATGAAGGGCGCAATCTTGTGGTACAGGTCGGTCTTCCAGTCCATGCGTTCGGCAATGGCCTCGATGATGAGGTCGCAGCCTGTGAGCAAGGCCATGTGCTCTTCGTAGTTGGCAGCTTGAATCAACGCCGCGTCTTCTGGCACACCCAGAGGCGCAGGCTTCAGCTTTTTCAAACCCTCAATCGCCTTGGTGACGATACCGTTTTTCGGGCCTTCTTTCGCTGGCAAATCAAACAAAATAACCGGCACTTTGCAATTAACCAGATGGGCGGCGATTTGCGCACCCATTACACCTGCGCCTAAAACGGCGACTTTTTTAACTTGAAATCGAGACATAACTTACCCTCAAATAATTTATTGCACACGCACCCAGGTTTGCGTGCGACCCATGCCAAACACAGAGCCACGTACTTCCAGCCTTTTGCCACCGTCAATCGGCGTCAAACGCAGCGTGTAGTTTTTGCCATTTTCAGGATCCAAAATCTTGCCGTCTTCCCAAACATCTTTGCCTTCGGCTTTTTTTGCACCACGAATGATTTCTAAGCCTAAAAATGGTTTATCTTTTCTATCGTCGCTGCATTCTTTGCAAATGGCTTTTTGATCCACATCCTTGCGTAACAGCTTGGTCACTTTGCCGCTAAGAACGCCAGCAGTTTCCGTCACCACGATTTCTGACTTGACCATTTTGGTGACGTCGTCAATCGTGTTCCAAGTCCCTACAGGCGACATCTGGGCATAGACAAAACCGCTGGCGGTTAACGCAGCTGTCGCTAACAAAGTATGTTGAAACATGATTGATCCTTTTGGGTGGAGACAGGCTGCTAGGCGGTTAAGCCAGCGCAGCATCCGTATCTAACAACACCTTGCTACCTGTACGTGCGGTCAGCATCAACGATGCAGTTTCTGGGAACAAACGTGCAAAGTAGAAACGTGCGGTTTGCAGCTTGGCGACATAGAACGGGTCAGTGTTGCCCGCAGCAATCTCACGCAGCGCCACTTGCGCCATGCGTGCCCAGAAGTAGCCAAACACCATGTGGCCGACCACGCGCAGATAGTCCACAGCGGCAGCGCCCACTTCGTCTGGGTTTTGGAAGCCCTTGAAGCCGATTTCGGTGGTGAACTTGGTGACTTTGTCGCCCAAATACGCAATCGGGTTGATGAACTCGCTCATCTTCTCGTTCACACCTTCTTCTTCCACCAAAGCGGCAATCAATTTGCCAAACTTCTTCAGTGTGGCCCCGTTGTTGCCCAAAATCTTGCGACCCAGCAAATCCAGTGACTGGATGGTGTTGGTGCCTTCATAAATCATGTTGATGCGGTTATCACGCACAAACTGTTCCATGCCCCATTCTTTGATAAAACCGTGGCCGCCAAAGACTTGCATGCAAGCGTTGGTGGAAATATGGCCGTTGTCGGTGATAAAGGCTTTGACGATAGGCGTTAGCAGCGACAACATTTCGTCACTGTCTTTACGGGTTTTTTCGTCTGGGTGGTAATGTGCTTTGTCTAGCAATACTGCGCAGAACACTGACAATGCACGACCACCTTCGGCATAGGCCTTGGCCGTCAACAGCATTTTGCGCACATCAGGGTGAACAATGATCGGGTCTGCCGGTTTGTCTTTGGCCTTCGCGCCAGAGAGCGAACGCATCTGAATGCGGTCTTTGGCGTATGCCAGCGCGTTTTGGTACGCCACTTCGGTCAAGCCCAGCGATTGGTTGCCCACGCCCAGACGCGCTGCGTTCATCATCACAAACATGCCTTGCATGCCCTTGTTGGGCTGGCCGACCATGGTGCCGTAGGCGTTGTCAATGACGATTTGCGCCGTCGCGTTGCCGTGGATGCCCATTTTGTGCTCCAAGCCGCCGCAGTAAATGCCATTACGCTCGCCCAAAGAGCCATCTGCTTTGACCACAAACTTCGGTACGATGAACAAACTTACCCCCTTGATGCCAGGAGGCGCGTCTGGTAGACGTGCCAGTACGAGGTGGATGATGTTGTCCGTCATATCGTGCTCACCGGCGCTGATGAAGATCTTGTTGCCGGTGATGCGGTAGCTGCCGTCTGGCTGCGGTTCGGCTTTGGTACGCATCAGGCCCAAGTCCGTGCCGCAATGTGGCTCGGTCAAGCACATCGTGCCTGTCCACTCGCCACTGGTCATTTTTTGCAAATAGGTTTTCTTTTGCTCGTCTGTGCCGTGTGCGTGTAAGGCGGCATGTGCGCCATGCGTCAAGCCAGGGTACATGGTCCACGCTTGGTTGGCCGAGTTCATCATTTCGTAAAAACACTGGTTGACGACCAATGGCAAACCTTGACCGCCGTATTCAGGGTCGCCGCTCAACGCCGCCCAGCCAGCTTCGACGTATTGGCCGTACGCCTCTTTGAACCCCTTGGGTGTTGTGACGGCATGCGTCACATTGTCCAGCTTGCAACCTTCTTCGTCGCCGCTGATATTGAGCGGAAAAATCACCTCAGACGCAAACTTGCCGCCTTCTTCCAAAACCGCATTGATTGTGTCCACATCAATATCGGCATGTCGGGGAATGGTTTTCAAATCGGCGGTGACGTTCAGCAGTTCATGCATCACAAATTGCATGTCACGTAGAGGTGGGGTGTAAGTTGGCATGTCGATAGCTCCTTGAAATGTGGGAAAAATTAGTTAAAAAATAATTGAATAGTTAAATTTGGTGGGTTTTTAAGTTGGTTTAACCCCGTGACGAACCAGAATGTGGTTAAACCCCGCCATCGTGCGATCAGACGAGCCAGCATCCTTCAAAAACCGCGCCTCGTAATGCAGTGCCAAAATCAGCCCATGCAATTCAAAAGCAATCTGGTGCTCGTCTGAATCCGCTGGCAAATGCCCCATCTCGCGGGCTTGCACAATGGCGCGGCGCACGGCAGTCAGCCAGGTTTTGACCGAGCTGGCCAACGCATCGCGCACCGGGCCGGGTCGGTCGTCAAACTCCGCTGCACCACTGATGAAAATACAACCTGCTTGCACCTCGCCCACCATTAGCCGCATCCAGTTGTCAAACATCACCCGTACCCGTGGCAACCCACGCGGGGCGGCAAGTGCGGGGTAAAACACCTCTTGCTCAAACTGGTTGAAATAC
>JBEGUP010000032.1:0-12160 GCA_041178825.1 Pseudomonadota bacterium
CTAGGCCCGCAAAATCGCCATGTATATTAAATTGATGCCCATTTAGTACAGCTATATATCCCAAAAAAATTATCCCTAATGGTATTGAAGGTGGAAGCCATAGTTTTAAACGTAGAAATGGCTTTGCAAAGATCACAGAATCATTGTGTTTTTGAGTTTCTGTGTGTTGCGCATTAAATAAAATAGCCGTTTCTGTTTTTCGGTTAATTAATTTCCCGCGCGCCGGAATGTCCAAATCAAAACGATCGGAATCCGATAAAAGTAGCTCTTTAAGCGTTGGTTTAGCTATTTCTTTCTGTTTTTCCATGAAATTACACTCCTTTTGGCTCTGGTGGCTTCACAACCACTTGGCTGAACATCCCCTCCAGCAGCTTCACCGCTTCGCCAATCACATTCGATTCTTGCTCGTAGCTCATGCCCTGCCCCTCGCTGCTTTTGGCAGCTAAGAGGTGGCGTTTGACCATGCTGTCTATCTCAGCTTGGTTGATAGTGACGCCGTTTGAGCTTTTAACGGCTAGTTCTTTGGTGAACTCCAAGAGGCAAATCATGGCGATGCTGAGGGTGGCGGCTTCTTCGGAATGCAGCACGGTGGTGATGTGTTGGTGTGAAGGCAGTTCAGGCGTAGTCATGGTTAAACCTCTAAATATACTGGTCAAATTGGCATCTAGCCAGCGTGTTTACTGCCTAAACAGCTATTGAATTTGTAGTAAAAAACTATCCGCACTGACCTTATTCCAGTAGTTTTTATAGACTTTGTGGTCGTCGCTGATGTTCTCGTCCAGCAGCGAGCCGGCTTTGACGCGGGGGACGACGTTGGCCAGTAGTCGCACTTCGCCCTCGCTGACGCGCTGGGAGATATGGAAGGCTGTGATGTCTTGCGGGTGCTGCAGACCAGCGGCTTGCACCATTTCTTTGAGCGCTTCTAGAGTTTTCTCGGGTGACACCTGTGGGGCAGTTGCCTGTGTGGCAGGTTTGGGCTTGGATGCAGCC
Organism: Pseudomonadota bacterium; assembly: GCA_041178825.1. Lineage (GTDB taxonomy): Bacteria > Pseudomonadota > Gammaproteobacteria > Burkholderiales > Burkholderiaceae_C > Aalborgiella. Next base: position 991 of record JBEGUP010000032.1, read on the forward strand.
AAGTGAGAACATAAAACCCCGCGCTGAGTTGCACCAATCGGCCCCAAGTGCCATCATGCGGCTGATATCAAAGGCGCTGACGACTTTGCCGGCACAGCCTATTTTTATTTTTTCGCGTAAGTTAACGCCTTTTAGCGTGTTATGCACCAACAATAAGCCTTCTTGCAGTGGACTACCGACATGGTCGGTAAATTCTAATGGTGCTGCACCTGTTCCGCCCTCTGCACCGTCAACGACAATAAAGTCTGGCGTGATGCCGGTTTTTTGCATGGCTTTGACGATGGCAAACCATTCCCACGCGTGTCCGATGCAGAGTTTGAAGCCGGTCGGTTTGCCGCCTGACAGCTTGCGGAGTTTTTCGATGAACTGCAGCATTTCCACTGGCGTGGAAAATGCGCTGTGGCTGGCAGGAGAAACGCAGTCCACGCCGACCGGCACACCGCGTGCGTTGGCGATTTCAATGGTCACTTTTGGACCTGGCAACATGCCGCCATGACCGGGTTTCGCCCCTTGGCTGAGTTTTAGCTCGATCATTTTGACTTGCGGCAAAGTGGCGTTTTCTGTGAATTTGGCCTCACAGAACGTGCCATCGTCATTGCGGCAACCGAAGTAGCCAGAGCCGATTTCCCAGATCAAATCACCGCCATGCACGCGGTGGTGCTCTGAGATTGAACCTTCGCCCGTGTCGTGCGCAAAACTACCTTTTTTTGCACCCGCGTTCAAAGCCAAAATCGCATTCGCCGACAAAGCGCCAAAGCTCATCGCCGAGATGTTGAAAATGCTAGCGCTGTAGGGTTGGGCACAGTCTGCACCAATGGTGATACGAAAATCATGAGAAGCAACGGTTGTGGGGGCAATGGAATGGTTGATCCACTCGTAGCCTACAGCTTTCACGTCTAGCTGCGTGCCAAACGGGCGTTTGTCAGACTCGCCTTTGGCACGTTGGTAGACCAAAGAGCGCTGCGAGCGGGAGAAAGGAGTCGCCTCAGCGTCGCTTTCAACAAAATACTGGCGAATTTCAGGGCGAATGAACTCCAACATGAAGCGCAAATGCCCTACAACGGGGTAATTGCGCAAAATCGAACGCTTGGTTTGCTTTAAGTCGTAAAAGCCCAAAATGCTTAAACCCGTGAATAGCGCCAACAGTAGCCATCCGACCCCAAAACCAACGATGGTAAAGACGCATAGCAACGCAAAAAAGATGCACAGTACGAACGGCGTGTAGCGAACTGGGTAGTCGGCATTGAGCCGCTGGAGTTGTTTCAACATGTGCATTTTGTAGGTATCTCTGTAATTTGACGGTGTTACTTAGAGTAACGTTACGTTGCGCGAGATAATAGCAGTATATTTTCTAAACATTACTAACGCAGACCGCCATGCCAAACAGCAGCAACACCCCTTCCGACGACGGCGCTTCAGCCGCGTTGACACCTGACGATTTCGACACGCTTGACGACATTTTGGATGAGCTGCGCACGCGCAACTCAGAAACACCACAGTGGGAGTTTTGCGAAGGCTTCATGGCCGCGCTGATTTGCGGCCGCCGTATCGTCACACCTGATGAGTATTTACCCGTTTTGCTAGACACAGGCGAAGATGGGGAAGGCAAGTTTGCGGACGATGCGCAGTTTGAGCTGTTTTTCAAACTTTGGAGCCGCCGCTGGAAAGAAATCACCGCGTCACTGGATGCCGATGTTGAAAGCCTAGAAGATGACCGCGCTTTTTACCCGCAGGTGATGGACGTGCGCGGCGTGATGGCGAGCTTGAGCGAAGAAGAACGCGCCACTGCCATGCGCGACAACCCGGGAGAGGATATTCCCGCGTTTGGTCAAGTGTGGGCGCTGGGCTTTATGTTTGCCGTGGAAGCTTGGCCCGATGACTGGGTTGCACCGCCAAAAGACAAAGATGCCATCAAATGGCTGAACGACGCACTGGGTGCTCTTGTTGCGCTAACTGAAGACGACACCGGCCCAGTGGAAGTGTCCGTATTAGAACAAGAAGACGGCAAAGAGGGCCCACCCAGCATGTCAAAAGCCCGCCTAGAAGCCTTTGGCGAAGCGGTTTGGGCTGTTTATGACCTGCGCGAAATGTGGCAATCCATTGGCCCACGCGTTGAACAAGTCTTCAAAACTGCAGAACCGGGGCGCAACGATTTATGCCACTGCGGGAGCGGGCGCAAGTATAAAAAGTGTCATGGGATGAATTAATACTGCTCAAAAAATAGAGCAGATAAGCTTAGGCTTTTTTAGCTAAAAATTTCTGCAAATTGTCATTTGCTGTGGCCTGCACTTTGGTACGTAAATACGGCGTCCACCCCATCAACAAACCAGGCGCACCCAGCGCTTGGCGTGCCCAAGCCCAGAAGTTGAAGCTGTCGTGGTGTTTCACGATCAGCCCCGCTTCGTTGAAGGTGAATTGCGCGTCAATCTTGTTGAGCACCATGCGCCCTGTTTTGCTGAACAGGTAATTCGCGTCCCAATGCGCCTGTCCGCTCGTTGCGTCGGCCTTGACGCCGCTGAAGTCTAAATGCCAGGCGGCTTTTGACTTTGGGTTACCCGCTGTCGCGCTGCACAGCATGGTCCACATGCCCACGGTCTGAATTTTGCCATTCAAGTTAAACACTTCGTCTTGAAACTGCACATCATCGTCATAGCAAGCAGCCATGGCTGCAGCGTCTAGCTGGGCGAAGGCGGTATAGAAGCGCTTGATAGTTTCAAGATTAGCTGTCGAGTTGTTAACAGACGTAGACATTGTGTTTCCTTTTGAGGTGAGCACGCATCTTATCTCACCGTACTTTTAAATCACAGCGGGTAATGCTTTCGATAAATAATCAAACACCATGCGTATGCGCTGACTGGAGCGGATTTCTCTGTGCACGGCTAGCCACATGGGCAGAGGTGGAATCATCAGCATGGGCAGCAGTTTGACAAGGTTGGACTGGTTGCGCCCCATGTAGTCCGCCACAAAACCAATGCCACAACCTGCCAGCAGCGCCTGCCACTGTACCGTCAAATCATCGCTGCGTAGCGCGAACGATTCTTTGCTCAACACTTGGCCGTAGTTCGCAAAACCACGAATCATCACATCTTCAGCGTCATAACCTATCAACGCGTGGTGAATCAAATCTTCTGGTAGCTGCGGCGCACCGTGCTTAGCCATATAGCTTTTGTGGGCATAAACGCCAACCGTCACGTTACCCAGCTTTTTAGCAACCAGCGTACCTTGCTCGGGTTGCACCATGCGTACGGCGATGTCCGCCTCGCGACGCAGCAGGTTGCTGACGGTGTTGCTGGAGACCAATTCAATTTGAATCTCTGGTAACGCTTCCCGCATACGGGCCAAAATGGGTGGCAACAAATAGTTAGCCACCGGTTGACTAGCAGTAATACGCACTGTGCCTTGCACCTGCGCTTGTGTGCTGGAAAGTCGCCGACTCAGCTGCAGTGCGCCAGCTTCCATGGCGCGCGCCGATTCGGCCAAGCTGAGCGCCACAGCAGTAGGTTGCAGCCCACGCCCCGTGCGCTCAAAGAGCACCACACCGAGCTGCGATTCCAAGTCCGCCACGTGCCGCCCCACTGTGGGCTGACTGGTCTTCAACACCTTAGCCGCGCCCAGCAAACTGCCAGCATCCAGTGCAGCAAGGAAAGAACGTATCAATTGCCAGTCGAATTGCGGTGTCATGGGTTTATTTTGGGTGAATTTGCTTGCCCAATGATATTCAATTATGCATAGCTGGTGTACCAAGATAGTCAATTGTGTATTAACTGCAGAACTTTGACAATCCCTACATCACCACTTCAATCATCACTTCAATCATCACTTCAAAACCCGCGCAAGATGAAAACCTCAAACAACATCCACACAGTTTTAGGCGCTGGCCCCGTTGCCAAAGCCACCGTCAGTGCGCTGTTGGCGCGCGGCCTGTCCGTACGCGTTGTTCACCGTTCGGGGACTTTTCCCAAGCACCCTGATTTAGAAGTCATGGCGGCAGATATTACGGATATTGCGCAACTCACCCAAGCCCTGAACGGCTCTGCTGTCGTCTACATGTGCGCCATGCCCGCCTACCACCGCTGGGTCGAGGAGTTTGATGTGATGATTTCCAACATACTTCAAGCTTGCGCCACGGCTGGCAGCGCGATGGTGTTTGCCGACAATTTGTACATGTACCAAGAATCGCCCAACGCGCCTTTGACAGAATCTACGCCTTTAAAACCAGCCACGCGCAAAGGTATTGTTCGTGCACGCGTGGCCGAGATGGTGCTGCAAGCACACCGCGATGGCAGAGTCAAAACCGCCATCGCCCGCGCGTCTGATTTTTTTGGACCCAGCGTGGACAACGCCATGTTGGGCAAGCGCTTCTTCCCGCAGCTCATAGCTGGCAAAACTGTGCGGTGGTTTGGCAACCCCGACATGCCGCACAGTTTCACCTATGTGCCAGATTTTGGCAACGCTTTGGTGGAATTAGGTGTAGACGGCATGGGCTGGGGCGAAGCTTGGCACGTACCACAGTGCATCACCAGCTCTGGCCGCAATGTGGCTGATACAACAGCTAAACTGGTCAACAAACCTTCCAAAATCGCGCAAACCGGTCAATGGATGCTGCATGTCGTTGGCCTGTTCATCCCCGCTGCCAAAGAAATGGTGGAGATGCTGCCGCACTTTGAAAAGCCATATGTCGTGGACGACAGCAAGTGGCACAGCCGTATGCACACCCGCGCGACACCATGGGATGTGGCGCTGGCTGAAACTGTGTTTTCGTATCCCTAGATGGTGTTCAGCAAAAAGTGCCTGGTATCGCCGACAATCAAGGCATGCCCCACCAGACCACGAACCTAACAACACACTTCACCACACGCGATTACCTCTCAGCCCTAGCCGTCGTCGTCATTTGGGGTTTGAACTTCATTTTCATGAAGTTCGCCCTGCGAGATTTCACACCTTTTCAAATGGGCGCAGCTAGGTATGTGTTTGCGGTTTTTCCGCTGATTTTGTTTATCAAACGTCCAAATTTGGACATCAAATGGCTGCTGTATTACGGTTTGTTTCAGGGCGTGGGGCAGTTTGGCTTTTTGTTCGTGGGGCTAAAACTGGGCATGACGGCGGCACTGGCATCAGTGCTGATGCAAACGCAGGTGTTTTTCACGGCGATTTTTAGCTTTGTGCTGTTGCATGAGCGGCCAAGCCGTTCGTTACAAATCGGTTTGTTACTTGCAGCCTTTGGGTTAGCTTGTTTTGCTATGAATTACATAGCTCCTCAGGCAACGAATACGCTGTCTACAACATTATTTGGCCTTGTTTTTTGCGTTTTAGGGGCTTCTATGTGGGCAGCGTCGAACATTGTGGTTCGCAAAAGCCAGCAATCGCTAAGCAATGACGCCAGCTTCGACGCTGTGGCATTTTTGGTCTGGAGCAGCATCGTTCCTATTCTGCCATTCATCGCTTTAACCCTGCTTTTTGATGCCGAAGCCACCCGCTGGCGCTGGCTAGATGCGTCATGGGGTAGCTGGGCATCTATCGCTTTTTTGGGTTGGGTCGCAACCATCATCGCCTACGCATTGTGGACAGGTTTACTCAAACGCCACCCGGTCAACCGCGTCGCGCCGTTCAGTTTAGGCGTGCCGGTCGTCGGCATCACCGCAGGGATGGTGGTTTTGGGGGAGCAGATTACCCACTGGCAATGGGGAGGGATTGCTTTAGTCGCCGCCGCGCTGCTGATGGTGATGTTTGGACCACGCGTCTTAAAAAACTAGCCTACAACATACCCATCTTTGCCCAACATGCTTTGCGTCACAAACTGGCTACCACGGCCTGTAGCGTTGTAATTCACGATAAAGCCGCCCACATCCGCAGATTCGCGCTTCTGGAAAGCGGCTAAGGCGGTTTGACGACTCAAACTAGCGCCTACGCGGTTGAGAACCTCAAAGGTGTAACGGGCGGCAATGTAACCTGCCAGACTTAGCGGGTTGGCTGGTTCGTCAAAATACTTGCTCATGGCTGTACGATAGGCGCGCACCACAGGTAAGCTGCTGTTCACCATGGGTACGGTTTGAGCTGCAAAGACCGGCGTTTGGCGGGCAGCGCCCATTTCTTTCATGGTTTGCAAGTTCACGTCTGCTAACGCCAACACGTAGCGCTGGCGCGATTGTTGCTCCAAACCCGCTGTTAATTGCGCCAGTTCAGGCGTGCCGCCTATGAACAACTGCACTGCAGGTGAAGTGGCCGCCAATTTCTGCCCAACGCTTTTCAAATCATGTGTGGGTGGCGAGGTACTGATTTGCATACTCATGCGCTGCGCCGAGCGCTCCACATCAGCTCGATACAGTGCGTACTCCTGTGGTGAAGCGTAAATCACGCCCAAGTCCTTGGTTCCCACCACAGACAAAGACTTCACAATGTGTGAAATTTGCGCTTGTCGGTCCGCAAAAATAGCAAATGTCGTGTCGTCCAACTCGTTGCTCGCATTTTGCAGCCACGGTGCAACGTGGGCCAGTCCTGAACGCTCTGTCCGCAACAAGCTTGTCAGTGCCTGTGCTGTCCGGTCACCTGCTGTGCCAGAGATCGCTATGCAAGAAGTGATGCTTTGCGCACTGTCAAAAGCAGCGCGCAAACTGGTAGCGCTGCCGTCAGTCTCAATCGACAAATGCTTGACGGGTCGCCCCTGCAAACCACCCTTGGCATTGATTTCCTGCCACGCGGCGCGTGAGCCGATCAAGTAATCTTTTGATACATCTTGTTGCTGCGCTGTGGTGTCCACGATTTGTGCAATCACCCAAGGGCGAGCAGGCTGCGCACGCACTGTTACTGGCGTCAACATGGCAGCTGTACTGATTGCAAGAATACGTTGCAGGATTGCGCGACGTTGCTCGGTTTGAAGTTCGTTTTTTACTTGTGTCATGTCAGCAAGTGTAAAAAAACAATGTGTCAGTTCTATGACAATATTTTTATTCTCACATAAAAATACCATTAAACCTGTATTTTTATTATGTTTATTGCTTCTAAATTAATAGCATGTATGCTTTTTATCGCAAACAAAAGTATTAGAAAAAAATTTACTTTGAAAAATAATTTAATTTTTTTAGAAAAATAAAATTTGATTACTTCAGGCCTACAAGTAAAAAAATCTGTCTTCATTGTGTTGACGCAATTAACGAAAACCGAGAGAAGTTAAGTTCTCAAAAGCATTTATTTGGGTAATTTTCACAAGTTTATTTGTAACTATTGAAAGAAATTTCTTCTCAATCAATTTTCAGAAGCCTAATATTTAACCAAGTCTTGTTTCTTTTTGTAAATAAATGTCTCGCAATGTCTTTAGTGTTTATTCGTAGTTGCTAAAGATTTTGGTTTGATTTTTAAGTGTTAGCCCAGTTGCAAACACCATCAAAAAAAACTTACTTAAGGTGTGTTTTAACAGTAACTATGTCAGCAATTCGATTCAATTTTTTGGGGATCCACATGAAAAATCTAAACATGTATCGATTAATGCTCATAAGTCTTTTCTCAATGCTTCTAGCCGCTTGCGTGCCATGGGCTGAATTTACCGTAGAGCCAACAAACGTCGTAGCTGGCAAAGTCGCCACTTTCGATGCCTCGCATAGCATGGTTTCTGAAAAAGAGCACGGCAAAGCAACCTACACATGGGACTTTGGCGATGGCACAGCTGCTGGTGACGGGAAAATTGTGAAACACACATTTGCATCAAAAGGCAAATACAACGTCACTTTGACGATCACACCCGAGAAGAGCAAAGGTAAAGCCAAAGGCAAAAAAGGAATCGTGACGAAAACGATTACCGTTGCTGACGCCACAGCAGGCGACAGTGCATCGGCAGAACTTCAAATCCAAGCTCAAGGCTCAGACGGTGTATTGATCGCAAATGCCAAGGTGGACATAGGTGGGCTCAGTGCAAAATCTGATGCAAAAGGTGTTGCAGTACTTTCAAACGTTCCTGTGAGCAACAATCAAATCGTAACGATTACTAAAGCTGGCTACGTTTCTCAAACAGTCCAAGCAACGATTGCACAAGGCAAAACTAACAAACTGCAAATCACTTTACTTCCAGTTAAAGAGAAGCGCACCATCGCTCGTGCTGAAATTGCGCAAGTCATTGCAAGCAAAACTTTGGGCGCATCAGTCACTTTGCCAGCGAACGCTTTGGTCAAACCCAATAACCAAGTTGCAACATCTGCCATCTCAGCGAACTTGTCACCGTTTGATGTCAAAAGCCTTGACATGAGTGCCATGTTGGGCAAAGGGCGTGGCCGTGACGCTGCTGGCAAGTTAGTTAACCTGATTAGCGCTGGCGTTTTCAGTATCGATTTTTACGATGCTCAAAACACGCATTTACAACTTGCTGCTGGAAAAACTGCTGATATTCAAGTTGATTTACCTTATGCCAGCATCAACGGTAAAGCCCTCTCTGTAGGCACTGTTGTCCCACTTTGGCACTTCGATACCCTGCAAGGTTTGTGGATTGCCGAAGGGTCTGGAACAGTAGTTGCATCGCAATCGTCTAGCGTTGGCCTAGCCGTCAAAGCAACTGTTTCTCACTTCTCAACATGGAGCTGGAATTTTGTTATCGACAATTTGGGCAGCGTCACTGTAAGCTGTGTTGACAACACCCAACAATTGACAGCTTGTGATTTGTCAGCGGTAGTTGTTTTGCCAGATAACTCTTACTATTACAGGAATACGCAAATTGAAGCCGAAGTAACCACTGTGGTCGATATGCCTACAGATGGCACCGTCACTTGGTTGGGTATTTCAAGCCAAGGTCAATTGGGTTCTGTTCAATCCACCACCACTGGCAATGTAGTTGTAGCATTGACTCCAGCACTGACCGATAATTTTGTGCAATGCAAATTGGCTGATTTGAGCCCTACAGATTGCAATGTTGCAGCAAATATCACCTTAAATGATGGCGGCGTTATCACCCTTCCGTTCTATGTCCCAGGCGATGGCGCATGGGTTCGCACAGCCTTGTACACAACAACCGCTATTTCATGGTCAGCATCCACCGGCTTTTCATTCGGTGTCGGTGACCAATTGGTTCGGTATGAAGGTGAGGCAACATCGCCAGCAACTGGTAACGTCAATATAACTCTGAGCAATCAAGTTATCACTGATGACAAGTCACTGGTGCTCTCTTGTGACAGCAATGCCGATATCTACCCCACTGGCTCATCGGCCGGCCAAGCAAACTTGCCTACGCCAACCCAAGAAGCAATAGTGAATTGCAATATTGGGGTCTCAGTATTTGGCACAAATTCAAGCTTCAACTACATCACCCCAGCTTTGCTAGCTGGCGAAAGCATCAATTTGCTATTGCCACCCATGGCTTTTATGGATACCGTCTACATTGGCGCTACAGGCACAACAGCACAAAGCAACTACATCAATGTGTACACATCATCCCCAGCGAACACATTGTCTAGTTTCCAATCCATCATGCTTCGTTTGAATAATCTAACATCAACATAACTACTCTCCTCAGCTATTTCCCCTTTCACCCCGCAATGGGTGAAAGGGGATTTTTTATGCCCAGTCGATTGATTAAAATTTGACGATGCTCAAACGTATCCACCACGCCGCCATCATCTGCTCCAACTACGAAGTCTCTAAGCGCTTTTACACCGAATATCTTGGCTTGAAAGTCATCGCAGAAAACTACAGGGAAGCGCGTCACTCTTACAAACTTGACTTAGCGTTACCAGACGGCTGTCAAGTGGAACTGTTTTCCTTCCCGAACGCGCCTGAGCGCCCCTCCTATCCCGAAGCGCTGGGATTACGTCATCTTGCGTTTGAGGTTGATGATGTAACGGCTTGCAAAGCTAAATTGGAATCTTTCGGCATCAACGTTGAAGAAATTCGCCTGGATGAATACACTGGCAAACGTTTTGTGTTTTTTGCAGATCCGGATGGGTTGCCTTTGGAGTTGTATGAAAAAGTCGCTTAAAAATCTATATTAACCTCGCGCAGCCTGCAAAACATCCCTAGTCTGAACCGCCACTTTCCGAGCAGCAGCCGCAAAATCTGCCCCACTTGACGCATACAACACCGCTCGTGACGAGTTGACGATGATAGGGGCGGTGGTTTCGCCGTTCACCTGCTTCCAACCCGCTTTGACCGTTGCCACAGCATCGCCACCCTGAGCACCTACGCCGGGGATGAGTAACGGGACGTGGGGGGCTACTTTTCGGACTCGTTCTATTTCATTGGGGTAGGTTGCGCCTACGACCAAGCCTAGTTGACCATTGGTGTTCCACTCACCTTGGGCTAATTTGGCGATGTGCTCGTACAACAACGGTTCACCAGCGACGGAACTTAGGCGTTGGGCTTGGAAGTCGTCGCCACCGGGGTTGGAGGTGCGGCAGAGGAGGAAGGCGCCTTTGCCGTGGTAGGCCAGGTAGGGTTGCACGGAGTCAAAACCCATGAAGGGCGAGAGGGTGACGGCGTCAGCACCGTATCGCTCGAAGGCTTCGATGGCGTACTGCGCGGCTGTGCTACCGATGTCACCGCGTTTGGCATCCAAAATAACCGGCACATGGGGCGCGGTGGCGCGCATGTGCTGCATGAGCTTTTCTAGCTGGTCTTCGGCGCGGTGGGCAGCGAAATAGGCGATTTGGGGTTTGAAGGAGATCACCAAATCGGCCGTGGCGTCCACAATAGCGGCGCAAAAGTCGTAGATTTTGCTGGCATCGCCTTTGATATGGGCGGGGAATTTGGATGGCTCGGGGTCTAGGCCGACGCAGAGCATGGATTGGTTACGGCGCTCGGCGTCAATGAGTTGTTCTAAAAAGGTCATGGGGGGATTGTAAATTAGCACTCGGCACACTTGAATTAACATCACGCTATGCAAAAACTCTCCGCAAAACAACTCTGGCTCTTGATCATTCTTACCATCGTGTGGGGCCTGAACTGGCCGGTGATGAAGCTAGGCGTCACTGGCATGCCGCCGCTGCTGTTCAGAACACTGTCGATGTGGTTGGGGCTGCCGGTGCTGGCTTTGGCGCTGGTATGGCTGAAAGTGCCGTTTGCCATGTCGCGCAAACATTGGCCTGAGCTGCTCTTACTGGCGGCGACCAATATGTTCATCTGGCATGTGTGCATTATTTTGGCGATTCAGTCGCTTTCCAGCGGGCGGGCGGCGATTTTGGGCTACACCATGCCT
>JBEGUP010000033.1:0-11314 GCA_041178825.1 Pseudomonadota bacterium
GCAACAAAAGTGGCAGGAACATTGTTTCAAAGCCATTGAGATAGACTTGAAATCGCAACGCGACGCTGTTTTGGGAGCGGTGACTGATTGCTTGGTGACTCTTTGCGAGGATGGAGTCAACAATATCATAAGTTTTGAGCCCACGCCGCAATCCCAGGAAGATGTATATCTGGCACTTTACGAAGCCATGGAGCACCCCTTTAGCGGCGCTTGGCCAAAAATAATCACGCAAACAAGGCCAGAGACTGACAAAAATGCTGCATTGACATTAGCAATCGCAAGCAGCGAAGGAGAAGGTGCATGAACAGCTTATCAGTCAACTTTCTTGAGTGGTTTCAAGGAAAATCTAGTTTATTGACTGCCTGTGCAATCTTAGTAGCTTTGGCTTGCTTTGTGGTGTACATGGATTTTCGGCAGCAAGATGCTAAACACAAGGAGCAGGGACTATGGCTAGCAGATTTTGATTTTTCAGTTCCATATTTTGAGGACATGAAAAAACGCCATCCACATCTGGCCATAGACGAAATCGTGCAAGCTTTTGAGAAACTTAGAAATCATTTTTTGCTATGTTGGCAAAGATCACCCCAAGCTTTGATCATGCCAACTGGTTTGGTGGATGATTGTTGGAAAGTCATGATTCTTGATACACGACAGTACCATAAGTTTTGCAATTGCGCTTCTGGTAAATACCTGCATCATGAGCCTAATGGCTTGATGGCTGACTCATTTACGTGCAGAAACGAATTAGAGGCCAGAGGTAAAAAACACGATGGGATGTAATAATTTCGATGCCTTGATTTGTTTCTGAATGACGGTTTTGGGCGCGGAAGCAGTCGACCAAGAATGACCGCTCTTGAGATGTCGACCAATGTTCTCGTCAGCACTTGTCCGCTTCCGCGACCATGCCAGTCGATTAGCTTACAGAATTCGCATCCCTAAAGCAGATATACATGCAAGAGTCACGGTTTTGATAGCAACACGATGATGAGCGTACGTAGATGTCACATTAGATTAGTCTGGGATTAAGCCCACGCAATCGAAAACCCTATCTTTAATCAGGAAGCACATATGCTTTTGGGTGATATTAAAGAATCACGGTTTTTCATTTTCAAATTTGTGACAACGATCGCTGAATTTACAGATTATCAGTTGATCGCGATTGATATTTCTGCTGATCAATTCCCCTTTTAATCGAAACGAATTTTCGTATTTCATTTTTCACTCAGTGAAAACATGCTTAGTTTATATTTTTTAATCGACAGCTCTAGTTCAATATCAGCACCAGAAAAAGACTAACTCATTGTGAACGCTTGCGATTCATAAAAGTAGCTTCCACAAATAACTGGAGACAAGGGCCATGGATTTAAATGGAAAGGTAGCCGCCGTAACTGGAGCCGCTGGCGGCATTGGTGCAGCCATTGCGCGTACTCTTGCGACTGCTGGTGCCAAAGTAGTGCTTAGCGACATCCAAGTAGACAAAGGTCAAGAGGTGGCGCGACAAATCAATGCCAATGGTGGGCATGCCGTATTCGTGCAACACGACACAACAGACGAGACTGCTTGGATCAAGTTTATTGACACCGCGCTCGACACTTTTGGCGGCCTTGACATTCTAGTAAATAATGCCGCTATTGAGCAGACATGCTTTATTGAAAACATTGAAATTGCTGATATTGATAAGCTGATGAAAGTTAATGTAACGGGCGTTCTCATCGGTCACAAGCATGCTGTTCGAGCAATGAAACCTGGTGGGCGTGCAGGCAAAGGCGGCAGCATCGTCAACCTTTCATCAGTTGCAGGACTGATAGGAACGCCAGGCTTAGGGGTTTATTCCGCGTCAAAAGGGGCGATTCGACTTCTTACAAAAGCAGCGGCCGTTGAATTCGGCAGACTCGGATACGGCATCCGCGTGAACTCCATACATCCCGGCTTGGTTGACACCGATATGGGTACTAAACTTTTGGATGATTTTGTATCTTTGGGCATGTTCAAAGATCGTGCTGATGCGTATACGCAAATGAAAGCGGCTCATCCGCTTGGTATTACTGGGCAACCCATTGACATTGCCAATGCCGCTTTATTCCTCGCATCAGATATGTCCCGCTGGATTTCAGGGACAGAGTTGGTGGCAGATGGTGCCATGACGGTCAGTTAGCAATATAGCTGGAGCGTCTACTTTTCTTTTTCACAACCACTAGGAGACAACGATGACTATGAATGAAAATATATCCTCGAATGAGGGACTTTCAACTGCCAACCGACGCACCATACTCGGTGTAGGAGGTGCAGTAGGCCTTGCCGCACTGAGTCCTATCTCACTTTTTGCACAAACTGCGGATGCAAATACACTCAAAGTCGGCTTCATCAGCCCACGCTCGGGGCGTCTAGCCGGATTTGGGGAGTCGGATGGCTACGTTTTGGAGCAGGCTCGTGCTGCGCTAAAAAATGGATTGACTATCGGCGGTAAAAAATACAGTGTAGAGATCTTGGATCGCGATACACAATCAGACCCATCTCGCGCAAGCCAATTGGCTAAAACACTGATCAATAGCGACAATGTAGATTTGATTTTGGTGACTTCTGCGCCTGAAACTGTTAACCCAGTGTCGGATGCCTGCGAAGCCGCCGGTGTGCCGTGTATCTCTACTGTCGTTCCTTGGCAAGCTTGGTACTTTGGCCGCGGCGCTAAGCCAGGTGCACCCTCACCTTTTAAATGGACATACCACTTTTCTTTCGGCGTAGGCGATTTTGCAACCGCTTACACATCGCAATGGTCAAAAATCAACACCAACAAAAAAGTGGCGGCACTCTATCCAAACGACGCCGACGGTAACGCTATTCGAGCAAGTTTGGTGCCTCTGTTGACTAAGGCTGGATTCACTGTTGTTGACGCAGGTCCGTACGAAACCGGGACAACCGACTTTTCATCTCAAATCGCTAAATTCAAAGCTGAAAACTGTGAGATTTTCAATACCTTTCCTAGTCCACCCGATTTCGCAGCATTTTGGAGACAAGCGGCACAACAAGGTTTCACAAAAACAGTCAAGATTGTCCAAGCAGCCAAGACTGGCTTGTTTGCTTCCAGTGTTGAGGCCTTGGGTCCATTAGGTTTCAACATAGCCAGTGGGTGCTATTGGCACAAGAATTACCCGTATGCTTCAATTCTGACTGGGCAGACAAGTGCGCAATTAGCTGCAGGCTATGAAGCGGCTGCGAACAAGCAGTGGAATCAACAAATGGGCGCATCAATGTCGCTAGTAGATGTTGGTTTAGAAGCGCTAAAAGCAAGTGGCAATCCAAAGGATAAAGCAAGCGTCGCTTCAGCTTTGAGTAAGCTAAAACTCACCACCATGGTTGGCAGTGTTGACTTTACCAAGGGGCCTGTTCCAAATGTTTCTACTGTGCCGATCATTGGTACACAGTGGGTACAAGCACCGACTGGCGCCAAGTACAAGTATGACTACGTGATTACAGAGAATGCTGCTGATTCGAAAATACCTGTTGCAGCAAAACTGATTTCGTACTCTTAATTACCTTGAACCACAATAGCCATTTGCACACTATGGATACAGCCGCTTTTATAAAAAATCAACCTTTAATTGAAGCGCGCGGCGTCTATAAGAGTTACGGATCGCTTTCGGTTTTAAACAATGTCGATTTCGACGTTCAACCGGGCGATGCCGTAGGTATTGTGGGCCCTAATGGCGCAGGTAAAACAACGTTGTTCACCGTATTGTCTGGTACAAATGTTGCAAATAAGGGATCTGTCTACTTCCAAGGTAATGATGTTAGCAACTTGAACGCAGCGCAAAGATGCCGGCTTGGCATTGCTCGTACACATCAAATTCCACGACCTTTTTTAGGCATGACTGTTTTTGAAAACGTTTTTGCGGCTGCGACTCATGGGGGAGGCTTTCAACAAGAAGAAGCTTACGCTCGAAGTATTGATGCCTTGGAAATATGCGGTATGAACAGTGTCGCCAATCGAAAGGCTGAAACACTTGGTTTGTTAGATCGCAAGCGTCTTGAGTTAACCAGAGCCTTGGCCACCGACCCGCATTTACTACTTTTAGATGAGATTGGTGGCGGATTGACTGATGGTGAGGCCTCTGAGCTGGTAGAGACCATAAGACTATTGCATGCACGAAATATCAGCATCGTATGGATAGAGCATATCGTTCATGTATTGCTACAAGTTGTCAATCAATTGGTGTGTATGAATGCGGGAAGCATATTGGCTAAGGGTAATCCGCAAGAAGTCTTGGCCGACCCGGCGGTGGTAGAGGCCTATTTAGGTACGGCGCTATGAGTTTATTGAAAATTTCAAATCTAGATGCAACGCATGGTCTGCTAAAAGCAGTCAGTGATTTTTCATTAACCATCGAGGACGGCGAAAAGATCGCCTTGGTGGGGGCAAATGGTGCTGGGAAAACTACACTACTGCGGACGCTGGCTGGGGTTCACCCGGTTGCGGCTGGAAAAATTGAATTTGATGGACATGACATTTCCAGCCAAGTTGCTCACAAACGTGCTTCTGCTGGCTTGTCACTTGTGCCGGAAGGCCGTCGACTATTTAGCTCGATGACCGTCGCTGAAAATTTGCTAATTGCAGAATCAGCAAATCGACGCGGCATGTGGACTATGGAAACCGTACTGGACGCATTGCCACAACTTAAGCAGAAATTGAATGCAATGGCAGGCACGCTGTCGGGCGGTCAACAGCAAGCGGTTGCGATTGGTCGCGCACTCATGGCGAATCCTAAACTGTTGTTACTCGATGAAGTATCACTAGGATTGTCACCGGTTGCTGTGCAATCAGTCTATGACTCATTGGAAAGGCTATTTGAGTCGAAGACAGCGCTGGTATTGGTGGAGCAGGATCTAAAGCGAGCCATGCAAGCATCTGACCGAATTGTCTGCATGCTTGAAGGAAAAATTGTCGCTATTGGCAAATCTGATGAAATGTCACGCGAAGAAATTTTGAATCATTATTTTGGTCATGACAAAGTCAAAAATTAAAAATATACCTAGAACTTTAAAAGACTGACCTCACATATGCAGATCACCAATCAAATCATTCAAGGCTTACTGCTAGGTGGCTATTATGCGCTGTTGGCATGTGGACTGTCATTCATGTTCGGTGTGATGCGCCTCATCAACCTCGCTCATGGAAGTCTCGCCGTACTAGCAGCTTATCTTCTCTTTATTCTGGCAGAAAAATACGGCGTAAATCCGTTCTTAGGACTCATAGCGGTGATTCCGGTGATGGCACTTCTGGGCTGGATCTTGCACCGGCTCATTCTAGAACGAAGTGCTCGCGCTGGAGCACTGATTCCGTTACTTAGTACGTTTGGCTTGGCTGGTGTGCTGGACAATTCGATGTTTCATTTTTTTGGTGCAGACACACGTTCCCTAGCACCTTATATAGATACGCTTAGCTATGATAGTTTTTTGCTGCCAGGCGGAATAGCTGTGGGCTACCTTTCTGTACTCAATCTTGCGGTTGCTATTTTTCTATTGGGCGGCTTAAGCCTGATGCTGAAAAAAACAGCGCTAGGCAGAAGAATTCGAGCTGCCTCAGAAGATCCTGATACGGCGCAATTGGTTGGAGTTAATGCACGTACTGTTTACGCCACTTCGACGGCAATAGCCATGGCGTTGGTGGCAGTGGCGGGTGCTTTTTTGGCCATGCGCGCAACTTTTGACCCCTACATCGGACCCATGCAATTGATATTTGCTTTCGAGGCAATCATTATTGGCGGCGCGGGATCTATGTGGGGGACGCTAATTGGAGGTCTTGTACTTGGCGTAGCACAAAGCCTAGGTGCACAAATACATCCCCAAGGCTTTTTGATTGCTGGGCATGTCACCTTTTTACTTGTGCTGCTGTCGAGACTGTATTTTCAAACCACCTTCACAAATTTTCTCAAGTCTTTTCGTAAGAGTAATGGCTGAATCCTTTCCTGATACACACTATGCAAGCCAATAACATACCTAAAATTATCCGCTGGAATGCGGTTTCTATCACGGCTGTCTCTGCAGTGCTGATAGGGCAGATATTGTTAGCATTTGCGCCACTTTTCCTCAGCGCAAACGTAGTTGATAAACTGACCACTTTATTTATATACGGAATCTTGGCGCTGATGTGGAATGCACTCGCTGGCTATGCGGGTCTCTTGTCAATCGGGCATCAGGCATTTTTTGGACTTGGAGCCTACGCAACTGTTCGACTTGCCGATGTGGGAATGAATGCCTATCCCGCTATGCTCTTAGCGGCATTTTTGGTTGCTCTTGTCTCAGTGCCAGTGTCATTTTTTATGTTGCGACTCAAAGAAGGTGAGTTTGCAATCGGTATGTGGGTGATGGCTTCTCTTGCACACCTATTGGTCAATTTGGATACCCTGGTGCAGGGCGAAACAGGAACTTCACTGATTGCATTGCAGCAGTATGATGCAGACACTCGTCGAGCTTACACCTACTGGGCAGCATTGGGTATGATGGCATTTTTGGGATGGCTTGTATTTTGGATGTTACGCGGTAAGGTGGGAATTGCGGCACAGGCAATACGTGACAACGAAGAGGCGGCATCTTCAATCGGCATTGATGTTAAATCCACTAAACGACTGATTTTTATCCTATCTGCGTTTGGCGTTGCAGCTGCTGGTGCACTATTTCTTGCTACATCCATCACCTTTCAGCCTCAAACTTACTTTGGTGTTCACTGGACTGCATACATGATTTTCATGGTACTCGTCGGGGGTATTGGAACTTATGAGGGACCAATTCTGGGGGCTATTTTGTTCTTTACAGTCGAGACACTCTTTGGCGCTCAGGGCGTTACTTATCTCATCGGCTTAGGTTTAATCGCCGTCCTGTTTGCGCTCTTTTTACCTCGTGGTATTTGGGGTGCTGTGGAGAATAAGTTTGGAATTCGGTTATTGCCTGTTGGCTACAGGATGGTCTTCTCATCCGTTGCAAAAACGCGCAGTTAACACTTTTGATATATCGTTAAAAACTCTAGTATGGATCACAAAAACCTGATTGCCATTGACATTCATACCCATGCCGAAGTAAGTTGTTGGAATCCTTTTGATAATTACGGAGAGGAATACGACCGAGCAGCGGACAAGTATTTTGGCAACAGCCGGCGACCAACCATTGCAGAGACTGTGGCCTATTACCGTGAACGCAAGATCGGCTTGATCATGTTCACTGTTGATGCAGAAAGTCAGATGGGGCGTCGACGCATTCCCAATGAGGAGATAGCAGAAGCTGCCAACGCCAACTCCGACATGATGATGGCTTTTGCAAGTATAGATCCACACAAAGGGAAAATGGGTGCCAGAGAAGCACGTCGCCTAATAGAGGAATTTGGTATTAAAGGCTTCAAATTTCATCCAACTGTGCAAGGCTTTCACCCGTACGACAAGATGGCATGGCCAATATATGAGGTTATAGCTGAGTACAAAATGCCTGCCATATTCCATACTGGGCACAGCGGGATAGGCAGTGGCATGCGTTGTGGCGGCGGTCTGCGACTTGCTAACAGCAATCCAATGCACTTGGAAGATGTTGCAATCGACTTTCCAGATATGCAAATTGTGATGGCACACCCTAGCTTTCCTTGGCAGGATGAAGCACTGAGCTTAGCAACACATAAGCCGAATGTTTGGATTGACCTCAGTGGCTGGAGTCCAAAATATTTTCCTAAACAGTTGATTCAGTATGCAAACACGCTGCTGAAAGATCGCATTCTGTTTGGAAGCGACTATCCTTTAATTACCCCTGAAAGGTGGATGAAGGATTTTGAAGTGGCAGGTTTCAAGCCAGAAGTGATGCCAGGCATTTTGAAGAACAACGCCATAAGACTGCTGGGACTGGGTGACTAGCCCGATTGCGGTCTAGCGATGAATTCATCGTTATTGGCAATCGGCAGCCTGTGTTCGTACTTATGCGACGATTGATTTGTGTTTTGTTAATGCCAAAACCTGAGCAACAATGGCATCGGCAAATTCAGGATCATTGATGTGGCAGTTGAATTCGGTCACGCTGACTGAGCTAGGAACCTCTTCTTTGATAGCCTTTGCAAAAACTGGGCAAAGTGATGGATCATGCAGATGTCCTTCTGGACTGTCATGGTGTGAGAAGCCTTTTAAGGGAACCAAAAATGATACGGGTCCTTTGGCGTCTTTTATCAAACCTCCAAGATGTTTGGCCAATGCCTGTAGTTCACCTGCTTCCGTGCGAACAGCTGTCAAAGCATGGTTGTGCATGTGGTACCGTTTCCCTGGGAATTGGGTTTTGGCCATATCGATGGGGCCTGACACCATAAAATCCGCATTTCCAGGCGCGAAGATAACGGGAATGCCTTTTGCGAGAGCAGCTTTGGAGCGGTCGGGGCCAGAACTGCACAGACCATTATTGATGAAGTCGTTGTGCTCTACAACGGATGCATCAACAACTGCAACGACATCACGTTCAGCTACGATTTGGTCAAGCGCGAAGCCTCCCGTGCCAAGGGTGTGGAATACCATCACTTCGAAACCTTGTTTCTCCAATGCTTTTCGAACTCGCACGGTACAGCGGTCAATAGTGCTGAGTGTGCCCATGGCGACAAGCGGCTTGGGTTCAATGCGCTGGGGTGAGTAAGCTTTTGCAGTAGCAGCTGCGGCAATGGCAGCATTACGGAACACGTCGCGTGTAATGCTGTTCAGACCAGCAATATCGCAGACTGGATTGACCATGATGATGTCTTTGGCACCAACAAACGGGCGGGTAAAACCGGAAGCCATCGTGGAGACCATGACTTTTGGAATGCCGTAGGCGAACTGCTGCATAACGACCGTTGCCAGCGCTGTTCCCATCGAACCACCAACGCCAATGATGCCACTGATCGGTGTCTTTGCGTGTGCTTCCAAAGCGCATTTGACAGAACCTTCAATCATCACGGCTTGGCATTTTCCTTCGTGCCCAAGATCGCGTACTTCTTGAATGGTCTTGCCAGCGGCCTTTGCAATCGCTTCTGGTGGTATTTCAACAGATGTATCTGTGGATTCCCTGATGCTTGCATCTAAATGGATGACATCTACACCTTGTGATTCAAGCGTTTCACGAATAAATTTTGCCTCGACAGCCTTGGTGTCTAAGGTCACAATCATCAAAACTTTGGGCTTTGCGCTCATTTTGTTGTCTCCTAATTTTGGCAAATTGCCATGGGTTGAAAGTGCATAGACTGCGGCGAACAGCTGCACCCAATATGAATCGCCTAAGAGGGGTTTAACTCTTTCGCCAAACGAACAAAAAAATCGAAACTGGCTGGGTTTGCCATAGCATCTGTATGTGCAACTTTTTCAGCTGCTGCACCCAGCAAAAGTCGCCTTATAGGAACTTCCATTTTTTTCCCTGTCAGTGTTCTTGGCACTTCTTGGATTTGGTGAATCTGATCCGGCACATGCCGAGGTGACGCTTTGGTACGGATTTCAGCAGCAATTCGTGAACGCAGTCCTTCATCCAAAGACTTTCCCTCATGCAGCACAACAAACAACGGCATGCTTGAGGGGCGACCTAGAAACTCCAAATCAACGACAAGACTGTCACGAATTTCTGGCAAAGCCTCTACGACTCTGTATATCTCAGCTGTACCCATGCGGATGCCGAATCGATTGATGGTGGAGTCGGAACGTCCATAGATCACACTGCTTCCACGAGAACTGAAACGAATCCAGTCACCATGCCGCCACAAGCCTGGGAATAATTCAAAGTAACTCTCAAGGTAGCGCTTATTATTTTCATCATTCCAGAAAAACACTGGCATAGATGGCATAGGTTTTGTGATAACAAGCTCGCCAACTTCGTTGACGACGCTTTGCCCTGCTTCATTGAACGCATAAGCGGCAACACCCAATTCACGGCACTGGATCTCACCGGCCACCACTGGCAAGCTTGGCGCACAGGCGACAAAGCCGGAGGCAATGTCAGTACCACCACTGATAGATGCGAGCCAAAGATCTGTCTTTACCGACGCATAGACCCACTCGTAGGCATCTTCAGGGAGTGGAGAGCCTGTGGCATTGATGCTTCTAAGGCTATCCAGCTTCGCAAAATCCTTCGGTTTTAACCCATCCTTCATGCAATTGATGAGATAAGCAGCGCCACATCCGAAAAGACTGACTCGTTGCTCGTCAATGAATTTCCAGATCGCTTTGTTGTCAGGCCAAGCTGGATTTCCGTCGTATAGAACAATCGTGGCACCCGTCAAGAGTGCACCAATCTGAAGGTTCCAAACAATCCAACCAGTACCACCCAAAAACATCAATCGATCACCAGGGCGCAAGTCATGTTGCAAGGCCATTGTCTTTAGATGGGTTAAGACGATGCCTCCGTGGCTGTGAACTATGGGCTTCGGAAGCCCTGTGGTTCCTGATGAGTAAACCACCCACAGAGGATGCGCGAATGGAACTCTGTCAAAAGTTAATTCGGCTTCTATTTCGATTGAGGCATCCCATCGCAAAGTCTTGGACCATGAATCTGTTTTGCCATTCCCATCCAAGGGGCCGCTGACATGAACAACGTTTGCCACTGACGGAAGACCCGAAATCAGTTGAGTCACTACATCAGTGCGGTCGTGCTGTTTGCCGTTATAGCTATAGCTATCAACGGCAAAAAGTAACTTGGGTTCAATCTGTTTGAACCGATCTAATACCACGCTCACCCCCATGTCTGGAGCGCAGCTTGACCATATTGCCCCAATGCTTGCGCAGGCCAAAAATGCTATTACCGTTTCAGAACGATTGGGCATGTAGGATGCGACGCGATCGCCGCGAGATAGTCCCAATTGCTTTAAAGTTGCAGCGAGTGCTCCAACGTCTCTTCTCAGCTTTGCCCAAGAGACTTCATAAGTGTCACAGTCTTCTTGCCTTGCAATAATTGCAGGACGATTGGCATCGGTCTGACGAAATACATGCTCAGCATAGTTCAGACTTGCGTTGGGGAACCACTGCGCGCCCGGCATTGTGCGCTGGCCAAGCACTGGCTGATTTGCCCCATTCGCCTGAATATCAAAGTACTCCCATATACAAAGCCAGAAGGCGTCAATATCATCAACTGACCATTGCCACAACGCTGTGTAGTCGTCAAAACGCAAGCCTTTTTCCCGTGCAAGCCATGCTTGAAAAGCAAACAATCTTGAACTTTCAACCTGCGCTAAGCTGGGCGTCCAAAGAGGACTCTCAGTGCCCTTTATGTCGGTTGTGTGGAAATCCATTTTTTGATCCATCATTTGAGCCATTATTCGAGTAATTCCAGTAATTTATCG
>JBEGUP010000034.1:0-10814 GCA_041178825.1 Pseudomonadota bacterium
TGCAAAAGGAAAACTAAATAATTAACGTTAAATGTAAAAAAATGATATTTAGTGTATTAAGTTGCGTAATTCATTATGTCGGTTATCGCATCCTGCGCAATGGCAAATGAGCTAGCAAAGAGTTGAGAAAACAATTTTTTTTCACGAACTTCCACGGTACTAAGAAAATAGTTCACGCTATTCTTTTCCTGCTCCATGGCGGCGAAGGTATCAAAACCAGATTCCAAAAAATGTTGCAAATCGGCCATGCCAGCTAATGAAGCAGGCTTACGCATCATTTTGAGGGCAAGACGCAAGCCAGGTGTCGAGGTCAAAGTGACGAGTTCTTTTCCTACAGCCAGAGCACCTGATAGTTGTTCATTTCGGTCAGACCTTCTGCCGACTTCGCGCCAAGCTGCCACATACCTTTTAACAACGTCGTTATCTTTGCTATGACCAGCGTTTAGCCAGCATTGAGCCATTGCCAAATCTAAGTCTTCAGTCAAACTGTGCAATTGCGCCAGCGATAAAGCGGTTTGCACCACTTGCTTGGGGAACATACGCTCAAGTGTGCCGGCGATACGGGAAAATTGCGCATCGCGCTGGGAATAGTCTTTTTCGCTGTACAGTTCTTCTAAGAAAAACTGGGTGGCGGGTTGGTATTGCGGGGTGTGAAGCAGGTCAAAATATGTGCCAGTGAAGCGCTTGGCTTGAAAGGCTTTAATCTCGCTGACCGCTTGCGACAAGCCGGGTGTGTCTTTTGCTAATTGACGTAATTGCCCCACTTTTTCGACAGCCGTTTGGATGGTTTGCTTGGCGGACATGTTTTGAATGATTTTAGAATGATGACGAGACTGACTAATCAGCTTATTTTGAACGATCCTGTGGGGCACTTGTTGCAATTGATGGAGGCTGATACCTCTAAACGCATTGTCATTGGCGTCGTCGGCTTGCCGGGTTCAGGTAAAAGTACAATCGCGGCCAAATTAGTAGATAGCGTGAATGAGCAAACGAACGCCAAGATAGCCGTAGCACTAAGCATGGATGGCTTTCACCTCACCAAAGCGGCCTTGGCACAGTTTGCCGACCCATCAGCGGCGATCTCCCGTCGCGGCTCGCCTTGGACGTTTGATCCTGCGGGTCTGGCGAGTAAATTACAACAATTGCGAAATAATCCTGAAAATTCAACCACATGGCCAGATTTTCAACACGGCGTGGGCGACCCAATAGCGGATGCCATTAACGTGAACCCAGATACCAAACTCATCATCGTCGAAGGTTTGTACCTGTTGCACCGCGAGCATGGCTGGAACTTAGCAGGATTGTTAGACGAATGCTGGTATCTGGATACCAGCATGGACGTGGCTATGGAGCGCTTGGTGAAGCGGCACATGGCATCGTGGGGCTTCAGCCGAGAACAGGCGCTTGACAGGTTGGCGATGAACGACCGCTTGAATGCAGACATCGTGCTGCAAAGCCGAGCGCGGGCAGATTATTTTGTCATTTAGGCTTTATTTGTAAAGCTGAAAATACCACTGCACAAAGTGAAAAAACACAGGCGCTGCAAAGCACAGCGCATCCACACGGTCTAGCAAGCCACCAGCACCAGTCACCCCAGCGCGCATGTTGCCGCGTTCGCTGCGCCAAATGGGAATACCACGGTCACGTTTCAGCGCCTTCATCACCAAATGTCCCAGCGAACCAGCCACGCAGGCGACAAACGCCATGGCGAACGCTTGCCCAGGTTTGAAAGGGGTGATGCCAGCCAGCACCCCACCTAAAACACTGCCTACGCTGACGCCAATAAAAGCACTCAACCAGTTGAAACTTTGGCTGATGTTGGGCACAAACGGCGTGCGCCGCCATATGCGCGACACCAAATGCTGTACCAACTGGCTAACCTGCACCACGATAACGAGGAAAAACACCAAAAACGAGTTCTTGTTATCGTAATTCGGAAACTGCAATAGCAGCAGCGCTGGCACGTGGCTGAGCCCATAAATACACACCATGATGCCCCATTGCAGCTTGGCGTTGCGCTCCAAAAACCGATCCGCGTCGCCCGCCAACGCACTGACAACAGGAATCAATAGAAAAACATACACCGGAATAAACACGGTGAACAGCTCAAACCGCGCTGTCGCCACCAGCCAATACTGCAGTGGCAAAATTGCGAAGAAAGCCAAAATCAAACTGCGGTGGTCGCCACGTTTGGTGGGGGAGAGTGTTAAAAACTCGCGCAAGCAAAAGAACGACACAAAGCCAAACAACACAATCGCGACGCTAGCACCTGAAATCCAACCCAGCCAAAACACCAAAGCCATCATCCAGCTTGTGCTGAGCACGCCTTCAAAATTGCGCAAATCGTGATGCCTGCGCATCGCTTTGGCTTCGTCGTCATAGCTGCGCAGCGACAGTAAAAATGCACCAATACTGGCAAGAAGTAAAACGCCAAACACGATGACAAACAGCGCCCCGACCTGCTGATTCGTCGTCAGGTTTTTGAGGGATTGATAGGTGCCGAAGTTCATGACATGACCACTTTTATACATCCCGCAAATGCATCACTGCCAAACGAGCACGGTCTAAAAATGCACGTCGGTCTTCATCTGGCTCAATCTGCATGGGTGCCCCGAAGGTGACGGAACACAGCACGGGCACAGGCACGTATTCGCCCTTAGGCATGACACGCTGAATATTGTTGATCCACGCCGGAATCAGCACCACATTCGGAAACTTCTGCGCCAAGTTGTACAAGCCAGATTTGAAGGGTAACGGCTCTTCCGCTTGGCCGCGCATGCCTTCGGGGAAGATGATGATGGAATCGCCACTGGCTAGCGCGTTGATCAAGGGTTGCAAGGGGTCTTCGGCTTCGCTGCGGTCACGCACCACATAAACCACGTTGAAAACGGCGGTAGTGATCCATTTGCGAAACGGCGTTTTAGTCCAGTAATCTTTGGCGGCAGCGGCTCGTGTCACGCTGCGCAGCTCTTCAGGCAGAGCGGCCCAAATCATCACCAAATCGGCATTGCTTTGGTGGTTGGCAAAGTAAATGCGCTGCTCAGCCTTGGGCGGGCAGCCGTACCAGCGGGCTTGAGAGCCGGTCAAAATACGGATCAAGCCCAGTAGAAAATAACTAACAAACTTCGCCAACATACTGGCATGATAGCGAAGTAAGTCTGCGTCGCAAGATTAAAACCAAGCTAGTTTAATTTTTTTGCATGCCTAGCGCCAATTGATTCACGTTATGCCGCATCATTTTGAGGTAGGTTGAGCCAGGTTTATCTGCACTTGACAACGCATCGGCATACAAAGCTTCACCGATCGTGACACCAGCGTCTTTTGATAATTGCGAGATTAGCTTTGGGTTACTCATGTTTTCAACAAAAACAGCTTTGATTTTTTCCGCTTTTATTTGACGTATCAATTGGGCTACTTGCTTGGCACTGGGTTCTGCTTCAGTTGAGATGCCCTGAGGTGCAAGAAAAGCAATTTGGTATTGCGCTGCAAAATAGCCAAAAGCGTCATGTGAGGTAATTACTTTGCGCTTGTTGCTGGGGATAAGTTCAAACTGTGATTTTGCCCACGCATCAAATTTACGCAACTCAACGATGTAGGCTTCACTGTTAGTTTTGAAAACTGTAGCGCCTGCAGGGTCTAATTGACTCAAAGCGTCTGTGATGTTTTGGATGTAAATGATGACATTGTTAGGGTTTTGCCATGCATGTGGATCAATTTCAGGTTTCGCGCCTTTTTTTTCAGCTGGCATGGTGATTAAATTCACGTTTTGCGAAGTCGTGATGGTTGTACCTTTGTAGGCGGCAGATTTAACCAACTTTTGTGCCCAAGGCTCAAAGCCTGCTCCGTTGAGAACCAGCAATTTTGATTGCAGCAAGTTTTTCGCATCTTGCGGCTTGGGTTCAAACACATGTGCGTCTTGGTCTGGGCCAACGAGGTTGGTGACTTTGACACGCGAACCACCGACAACTTGCACCAAATCGCCCAAAATGCTGAAGCTGGCCATAACATTTAATGTGTCTGCACCATGGCTCAAGCCGATAGGGCTAATCAAGATATAGAGCGACAGTGACATAAAGAGTTGTTTAAACCAAATTGATGCAGATTTCATGCGTTTTCCTAAAATACGGTGAAGGGTGTTGGAGGGCAAAAAAAGTGAGAGAAAAGTTTCTAGCGCGTTGTTAAGCAATACGGTGTTTTTTATTGGCAAACATTTTTAACCAACCTCCAGGTGAAAAAAGTAGCGAAGCAACATACAAAGCCCCAGCGCAAGCGATGATGGTTGGGCCGGATGGGGTGTCAAGGTGATACGAGAGCATGAGTCCTGCATAACCCGACACGACAGCCTGCACAACAGCGTTTAAAAACTGACGGGGTAGGGTGTCATGCCACAGCCGCGCTGACACAGCGGGCAGCATCATCAAGCCGACGGCCATCAGAGTGCCCAAAGTTTGAAAGCCCGCCACCAGATTCATCACCACAAGCATCAAAAATGCCTGCTGCCAAAACCAAACGGGTTTGCCTGTGGTGCTGATAAATAAAGGGTCAAAGCTCTCTAACACCAAGCCACGGTACAAAGCTGCAAACGCTAGCAAGCTAACGCTGGTAACGCCAGCTACGAGGTGTAGACCTGAATCGTCAACCCCAAGTGCACTGCCAAACAAAATATGCAGCAAGTCAAGCTGTGTGCCCTGTTTCGAGATGAGCGTCACGCCAATGGCTAAAGCAATCAAATAAATAGCTGACAAGCTCGCATCTTCTTTGATAGCAGTAGAGCGGCTAATGAAACCGGCTAGCGCAACAACTACTATGCCCGCAAGCATGCCTCCCACGGCCATAGCAGCCAATGAAAGCCCGAACAACATAAATCCAATCGCAACACCGGGCAGCACAGCGTGGCTCAACGCATCACCCAAAAGGCTCATGCGCCGAATCGTTAAGAAAACACCGAGTGGTGCAGCACTCAAGGATAGTGCCATGGTCGCCACCAAAGCTCTACGCATAAACGCAAATTCTAAGAACGGGGCAACAAGTACTTGTTGCATGCTATCAAACACTGTTTGCATCATGCTGCTATCGCCATGTCAATACGGCACAGATCAGCGTCGTCGTCCCACGCTTCTGCCATAGATCGTGCTTTGTAAAGATTGTCTGGGGTCAGCACATCGACAGTTTTGCCCCAAGCGACTGTCTCGCGCGCCAGCAGAAGCGTATCTGGAAAATGGTTGCGCACCTGCAAGTCGTCATGTAGAACAGCGATGACGGTGCGTTTTTCTTGATGCCATATTTCGATCAGTTGCATCAAAGTTGCACACGTTTTGCTGTCAACCGCATTGAAAGGCTCATCCAACAAAATCAATTGAGCATCTTGCACCAGCATTCGTGCAAACATCACGCGTTGAAACTGCCCGCTTGATAAGCTACCAATTGGCCGAGATTCAAAACCTTCTAATTCAACCGATTGAATGGCACGCTGCATTGCTAACCGATGCGAAGCCTGCAGCCCAGCAAGCCCGCCGTTTTTATGCCAAAAACCCTGTGATACGCAATCTTCTACGCTGATCGGATACTGCCTGTCCACTTCCGCTATTTGCGGCAGGTAAGCGATATGTTCTCGCGCAGTAGACAACGTGATATCACCGCCCGATTTGGGTATCAAACCCATGATACTTTTGAGTAGGGTGCTTTTTCCTGAGCCATTCGGTCCAATCACCGCAGACAGTGAACCAACTGCAAAATGACCACTCACATGGTGTAGGGCAGGGTGCTGACGGTAACTGACGGTGAGATTTTTAAGTTTAATCATGTGCTACAAGCTCGTCTCAACGCTAGCCCAGAAGACAGCAAGCCATAGCAGGACAACCACTGGTGCAACCGTTAAAACACGTAGCCATGCAGCCCATGTGAGGTAGCTGTGGGATATCAAAGTTTGAAAAATTCGGAGAATTTTGTGATGGCCTGTCGTGGTCATATTGACTGCTCTAAAAAAGGTGAGTAGTTGGATTTTTCGCAATTTCATGCATAATGCAACTCAATTGCAATAAATTATAACGCAACTTAGTTGCATTAAATAAAATAAACGACATATGTTGGCTAAAAATTTGACGCAAAACCCGATAGACACGTTGCTAGCAGCGCATGGGTTGCGCCGCACTGAGGCGGCGCGGATTGTTTTGGGGTGGTTATTGGCGCATCCAGAGACGAGCTACACGCATGCGCAGTTGCAATCGGCTCTAGAGAACGACAATGAAAGTGGAACGGCGGCAGCGTTAGATCGAGTAACGCTTTACCGCTTGATTGACCGCCTCACGCAAGTTGGTTTGCTGCTTTGCAGGGTTGACGCTAGCCGTGTGCGACGCTACCAAGCCATGCCAGCAAGTGTGCACGCTATCCCACATTTTGAGTGCCAAAGCTGCCACCGCGACCAGCCTTTGAATGGCGCATTGCTTGCAAATGCCGAAGATATTGAGGTGGCAACTCAAACTGCACTGAAGGCGCTAAAAGCCTTGGGCTATCAAGGTCTGAGCATGGATTTTGCGGTGCGTGGCGTTTGTGCTGATTGTTCTGCGACACCCTCTTTAACTGCGCTGACAGCTGCCCCATGATTTCAGCGCGTCATCTCGTTTTCACCTACGCCCAAGGTACTGAGCTTGTTTTTCAAGATGCGCAACTTGCACAAGGTGACACGCTGGTGCTGCGTGGCAACTCTGGTTCAGGTAAATCGACGTGGCTGGCGCTGTTGGCGGGGTTGTTGACACCGCAGAGGGGCGAATTAACCGTGACAGGGCAGCGTTTGAATGGCTTGTCCAACGCCGCGCGTGACGCTTGGCGGGCGAATAACTTAGGTTTTTTGCCACAAAAACTGCATTTGAGCGAGGCTTTGACGGTGACTGAAAACCTTCAATTAGCGTATTTTGCAGCGGGTTTGCCGCTCCATGCTGCTGCCAAAAAACATATTGAATCGACTTTAGCTGCGTTGGGCGTGGCTGAGTTTGCCCGCCGTAAGCCGTCCACCCTCTCTGGCGGCCAGGCGCAGCGGGTGGCATTGGCGCGGGCGGTGCTGCTGACACCTAAGATTATTTTGGCGGATGAGCCGACGGCTAGCTTGGACGACGAAGCCGCCAGCGCTGCTTTAACGCTGCTGCAAGCCTGCGCAGAGCGTTGTAAGGCCACTTTGGTGATTGCAACGCATGATTTTCGGGTTTCCCAAGCCCTAAAAACTGCTAAAACGCTTGAATTTGACAAAAATAGTGCTCATATTGGCATCCAGCCAGCGTATTTACTGCCTAAAGTGCTATGAATATAATAGCATTATCGTTTAAATATTTATGGTCACGACCTCTGGCGGCGGCGCTGAATGTGCTGCTGCTAGCTCTTGGTGTGGCTTCTATCACGCTGGTTTTACTCACCAGCAGCCAAATCGACCACGCTTTTGAGCGCGATTTAAAAGGCATTGACGTGGTGGTGGGAACCAAAGGCAGTCCGATGCAGCTGATTTTGGCAGGGGTGTTCCACATCGACACGCCAGCGGGCAATATTCCACTGGCTGAGGTTCAGAGTCTTCAAAAAGATGCTCGGGTGGAGAAGTTGATTCCGCTGAGTTTGGGCGACAGTTTTAGAGGCTTTCGTATTGTGGGAACAACGGCGGACTATGTAACGCATTACGAGGCAAAGCTTTCAAAGGGTGTCATGTGGAAGTTGCCCTTGCAAGCCGTTATCGGTGCAGAAGTGGCCGCGAACACGGGTTTAGCAACGGGTAACAGCTTTATCGGCTCGCACGGACTGGGCGCTGAAGGCCATCCGCATGGCTCTACGCCATACCAAGTCACTGGCGTGCTTGCGCCCTGCAGCTGCGTGTTGGACAGGCTGATTTTGACGGCGACCGAATCCGTCTGGCGCGTGCATGAAAAGGCGATTGAGGGCGACACGCCTTTAGATGCCGAAGATTTAAAAGCGATTGAAGACGACCGCGAGGTGACGATGGCACTGATTCGCTACAAAAGCCCCTTGGCTGCGGTGAGCTTTCCGCGTTTTGTAAACACGACGACGAATATGCAAGCCGCAGCGCCAGCCATTGAAATCACCCGTTTGCTGCGCATGGTGGGCGTGGGGACAGACGTTTTGCGTGGTTTTGGCACGGTTTTGCTGCTGACGGCGGGTTTGAGCGTGTTTATCGCCCTGTGGAACGCCGTGCGCGAGCGACGCGCTGACTTGGCTATGTTACGAATGTTAGGCGCTAGTCCACAAAAGGTGGCGGGTTTGCTGCTGTGCGAGGCGCTGTGGTTGGCGCTTTTGGCCTCTATTTTGGGATTATTTTTGGGCCACCTCTTGACAGCTGCTGTAGGCTATTTATTGCAGGCTGAAAAATCGTTGCCAGTCACGGGTTGGATTTGGCTTGTTGAAGAGTGGGCGATACCTGCTGCGGCCGCTTTGGTTGCAGTGTTGGCGGCGTTGATACCGGCTATTGCTGCTTATCGGGTGGATGTTCAGGCTTTGTTGAAATCTTAGTTTTCATCGTGGTTTTCATCGTAGTTTTTGTCTTATTTTTAACTTTTTGGAGAATCTTTATGTTGAAAGCTTTACTAACCGCTGTTACTTTTGCGTTGTTATCAACCACAACAGCCACTTTCGCCGCAGATGCACATGGCGACAAAGAGCGCAAAGAAGACGTCACCCGCCACCGCGCCATGGCTAAAGCGCACACAGATGCGGCAATCTGCTTAGAATCAGGCAAAAAAGAAGATGTTTGTGAAAAAGAGCTCCAAGCGGCTTGCAAAGGCTTGGCGATTGGTAAAAGTTGTGGAATGAAACATGCGCACTAAATTTCTAGGTTCTGTTTTGAGTTTGAGTCTGGCAATGGTCGTTGGACTCAACTTTGCACATGCTCAAAACTCTAAAAACACACAGTTAAGTTCACCTATTGCTGGCGCAACAGGAGTTCCCTCTGGCACGGGCGCTGGTGTGCATAGCCCAAACAGCCCCTTCAAACCCTTGCCCGTACGCGCGGATGTCGTGGCTTGGACGGTGTTGACAGATGTGAAAACCAAAAACATCAAAGGCAACATCGTTCCTGTTTTCAACGCTGCACAAATGGCGCTGAACCAGCGTACCCAGCGTGTGCAAGGCTTCATGATGCCGCTAGACCCAGGTGAAAAGCAAACGCACTTTTTGCTGAGCTCTGTGCCCCTAAATTGCGGCTTTTGCACACCGGGTGGGCCAGAAAGCATGATTGAAGTGCGTACCAAAACGGGCGTGAAATACAGCATGGAGCCAGTTGTTGTGGAAGGCAACTTTCAGGTGCTGGTGAATGACCCGTTCGGGGTGTATTACAAGATTGCGGATGCGACACCTGTGAAGTGAGGCGGTGAAGTGATAATCACACCATCAAAATTAAATTAGGAAATTCACTGTGGATGCAATGTTGCTAATCAAAGCCGCCATCATGGGCTTGGTCGAGGGTTTTACTGAGTTTTTGCCGATTTCATCGACGGGGCATTTGATTTTGGCGGGGGCATTGCTGGGTTTTGACGACGCCAAAGCCAAAGTATTCGACATTGCCATCCAAACAGGGGCTATTTTTGCGGTGATTTTGGTTTACTGGCAAAAAATCAGAGACACGCTAGCCACGCTGCCAAGCTCCAAACAGTCGCAAAATTTTGCCATCAATGTGTTGATTGCTTTTGTGCCAGCCGTTTTGCTGGGTTTGTTGTTTGGCAAAGTCATCAAAGAAAATTTGTTCAACCCAGTTGTCGTTGCAAGTACCTTTATTATTGGTGGTTTCATTATTTTATGGGCTGAAAAGAGGCAGGCCAATAACCCGCAGCTGGCTGCCATTCAAGACGTTGACCAAATGACGCATTGGGACGCCCTGAAGGTGGGTTTGGTGCAATGTTTGGCGATGATTCCAGGAACCAGCCGCAGTGGCGCAACCATCATTGGCGGTATGTTTCTGGGCTTGAGCCGCAAGGCTGCGACTGATTTTTCGTTTTATTTGGCGATTCCAACGCTGATTGGCGCAGGCGCTTACAGCTTGTACAAAGAGCGTGGTTTGTTGTCCATGGCTGACGTGCCTATGTTTGGTGTCGGCTTATTCGTTTCGTTCGTCAGCGCTTGGCTTTGCATACGCTGGTTGCTTAAATTTATCGCTACGCACAGTTTTGTGGGTTTTGCTTACTACCGCATCGTGTTTGGTTTGATTGTGCTGCTCACTGCTTGGCAGGGGTGGATCAAATGGGCGGCTTAAATCACATCGACTTGATAGCGGTGTCAATCGCCGCTGCA
This sequence comes from Pseudomonadota bacterium, assembly GCA_041178825.1. GTDB lineage: Bacteria > Pseudomonadota > Gammaproteobacteria > Burkholderiales > Burkholderiaceae_C > Aalborgiella. The sequence goes on from JBEGUP010000034.1 coordinate 10,279, forward strand.
GCCTCCACTGGCATTTCCATGGGGAACAAGTGCGAGCCTGGCAGCATTTGAATGTGGCCTTTGGCGAGCTTGTTGGTCATGGTCATACCGACTTGCTGCATTTCTAGCGATTCTTCGCCGCCAATGAAAGCCACTGGGCATTGCAGAGGGTGGCGTTTGATGAGGCGGTCTAGGTTGTGAGGTAGGGTGTTGTAAAACGCGGTTTCAATAGCGCGGTCAAAACTCAGCACACGTTTGCCAGTTTTTGCATCGTCGTGGGTGCAATGCGTGATGTAGTCTTGCAGCATCTGCGGATGCCATTTGGAAAACATTTTCTTGCTGGCAAAGTGCGCCAGTGCTGCATCTGCGCTGTCCCAACTGTAGCGACGGTTTTGGCTGATTTTGCCGGGGGAGATGGAGCCCACTAGCTGCGTTACTTTGGCAAATTGAAGTGTTTTAGCCCGCCAGCCACCCAAAATCGGCGAATCCAGTAGCACCACGCCGCGTGCCAACTCGGGGTGTTTGCAGCTGGTCATCAAGCTCAAAAAACCACCTAA
>JBEGUP010000035.1:0-11028 GCA_041178825.1 Pseudomonadota bacterium
GCTTTTTGATGGCTTCAATGGCAACGGGGCCGCGCTCGGCTTTGCCCACCATGCTGATGAGGCCGGTTTCGGCCAGCATCATCTCGGTAAAGCCATCCATGCGGGTGGCAGTGGTTGGGCCTGCGGGCCCGACGGCTTCACCTTTGATGGGGTCCACGGGGCCTACGTAGTAGATCACGCGGTTGGTGAAGTCCACGGGCAGTTTTTCACCTTTGGCGAGCATGGTCTGGATACGTTTGTGGGCAGCATCGCGTCCGGTCAGCATTTTGCCGTTCAAAAGCAGGGTTTGACCTGGTTTCCAGCTGGCGACTTCTTCTTTGGTCAGGGTGTTGAGGTCGACTTTTTTGCTTTTGACGTAGTCTGGTGTCCATTGCACGTCTGGCCACAAATCAAGGCTTGGTGGGTCTAAAATGGGCGTGACGCGTTGCGGCGCAGTTGGGAATCATGGCAATCGGTTTGCTGGCTGCATGGGTGGGGTACATCTTGATTTTGACGTCCAGCACGGTGGTGAGTCCCCCAAGACCTTGTGCGCCAATGCCCAGAGCGTTGACCTTTTCGCAAAGTTCAATGCGCAGTTTTTCTACATTTGACAATTCAGCACCGCTCGCAGCCTTGGCTTGCAGCTCATACATGTCAATATCGTCCATCAAGCTTTCTTTGGCCATCAGAACGGCTTTTTCGGCTGTGCCGCCAATCCCAATGCCCAACATACCCGGCGGACACCAGCCTGCACCCATGGTGGGCACAGTTTTAAGCACCCAGTCAACGACGTTGTCGCCAGGGTTCAGCATGTACATCTTGCTTTTGTTCTCAGAGCCACCGCCTTTGGCCGCAACGGTCACTTCAACAGAGTTGCCGGGTACGATTTCGGTGAAGATAACGGCGGGTGTGTTGTCTTTGGTGTTTTTGCGCTCAAACTGCGGGTCAGCCACCACGGATGCACGCAGGGTGTTGTCTGGGTGGTTGTAGGCACGGCGCACGCCTTCGTTGACGGCGTCGTCTAGGCTGCCATCAAAGCCATCCCAGCGTACATTCATGCCAACTTTGAGGAACACGTTGACGATACCGGTGTCTTGGCAGATGGGGCGGTGGCCTTCTGCAGACATCTTGCTGTTGGTCAAAATTTGAGCAATGGCGTCTTTAGCGGCCGCGCTTTGCTCGCGCTCGTAGGCACGGGCGAGGTGGGCGATGTAATCGGCTGGGTGGTAGTAGCTGATGTACTGCAGGGCGGCGGCAACGGATTCGATGAGGTCGGCTTGTTTGATGGCGGTTGTAGTTGTCATTGTGGTCAAGGTAGGGAGAGTTACGAAACAAGCTCAAGTTTAACCAAATCAGTCTTATGGAAACTGACTAAAACTCACAAATTAAGGCATAGGTAGCGAAACTCGCACTTTGACGGATTGGTCTTCAATAATGTTTTCTGCTTTGCGCACAGCCGCTTTGATGGGCAAAACGTAGCTCTTGTTTTTGCTGTCTGGAAACAAGGAGGTTTGCCAGACGGTTGCACCAATCTGCACGGTGACACGCACCGAGCCCCAACCCGTGCGCTTACCGCCATTAAGCGCTTTTGAAAAGTAGCTGATTTCAGCGGCACTGTCTGAAGGCAAGGTTACAAAATACCAAGCACCTTTACCTTGATAGAGCCAGCAAGGCGCTGTGAAAGCGACGGTATGCGTTTGACCAGTCAGCATTCAAAGTTTAAGAGGTAATAAATAAGCGGTGAGTTTTAATGTTTGCCCGAGCCAGACATCAACTTGTCTGTGTAAGCAATCGCCATGGCTGACAACAAAAACACGATGTGAATGATCGTTTGGTACATCAGCACTTGCTCGGTGTAATTGGCGGCGTTGATAAAAGTTTTGAGCAAATGGATAGAGGAAATGCCAATAATCGCAGTTGCCAGTTTCACCTTCAGCACGCTAGCATTCACATGCGACAGCCATTCTGGCTGGTCTGGGTGGTCTTGTAAATTCATGCGGCTGACAAATGTTTCATAACCGCCCACGATGACCATGATCAGCAAATTGGAGATCATCACCACGTCAATCAATGCCAAAACGACGAGCATGATGATGGTTTCGTTGAGGGTGGTGACAGGGACATCTGATTTGTAGCCAATGCTGTTAACCAAAGCCACAACGTCAGGCTGGCTGCCAAATGCCGCGAAGATGAGGTGGTACAACTCAATGAAAAAATGCCACACATAAACGCCTTGCGCCAAAATCAAACCTAAATAAAGCGGCATTTGCAGCCAGCGGCTGGCAAATATCATGTTTGGCAGAAATTGCATTTTCGAAGCGTCGGTGTGGGCAGGTGTGTGTTTAGGTGTAGACATAAAAAGTAGTTTATCAAGATAGCGTTTGGATTTTATGACAGTTATGACAGGCTGGTGTGCTGGCGTAAGTTTCGTCTCAGTCAGACCTTTGTAAGTACAAACCCTCACATTACGCATATTCTTGACGCAGAACAAATAAAGCCCAGCGTTTCGGATTAAATTTGAGTCTAGTTTAGTTCTAGAAGCCTCGTTACAACTTATTGGAGACAAAAACCATGAGCGCACCTTCATCAGCTATCGAATCCAACTTGGTCGAAAACCGCGTTTTCTTTCCTACAGAAGCGCAGCAAAAAGCAGCCCGCATCTCAGGCATGGAAGGCTACAACGCCTTGTGCGCTGAAGCTGACAAAGATTTCGAAGGCTTTTGGGCGCGTTTGGCGCGTGAAAACGTTTTGTGGAACAAACCTTTCACCAAGACTTTGGACGAATCCAACGCGCCGTTTTACAAATGGTTTGATGATGGCGAGTTAAATGCTTCTGCGAATTGCTTGGACAAGCACATGGGTACGCCGGTTGAAAATAAGACAGCGGTTATTTTTGAAAGCGATGACGGCGTCGCAACCAAAACCACCTACAAAGAGCTGTTGGTTCGCGTCAGCCAATTTGCCAATGCGTTGAAAGCAGACGGCATCAAAAAGGGCGACCGCGTGTTGATTTACATGCCCATGACGCTGGAAGGCGTGATTGCCATGCAAGCTTGCGCACGGATTGGTGCAACACACAGCGTGGTGTTTGGCGGCTTCTCTGCCAAAGCATTGCAAGAACGCATTATTGATGCTGGTGCTGTGGCTGTGATTACGGCCAACTACCAAATGCGTGGCGGTAAAGAGTTGCCGCTCAAAGCAATTGTGGACGAAGGCTTGGCGATGGGCGGCTGCGAATCCATCAAAACGGTGTTTGTCTACCAGCGTACAGCCACGGTATGCGCTATGGTGGCGGGCCGTGACAAAACGTTTGACGAAGTCCTGAAAGGCCAAAGCGAAGTTTGCGCACCCGTGCCTGTGGGCGCGGAGCACCCGCTGTTCATCTTGTACACATCAGGCTCGACTGGTAAACCAAAAGGCGTGCAACATTCCACAGGTGGCTACTTACTGTGGGCAAAGTTGACCATGGATTGGACGTTTGACTTGCAGCCATCAGACATTTTCTGGTGCACCGCCGATATCGGCTGGATCACAGGCCACACCTACGTTGCCTATGGCCCACTAGCCGCTGGTGCAACGCAAATCATTTTCGAAGGTGTGCCAACGTATCCAAATGCTGGCCGTTTCTGGCAAACCATTGAAAAGCACAAATGTACGATTTTCTACACCGCGCCAACAGCTATTCGCTCCCTCATCAAGGCAGCTGAAGGCGACGCAGCCGTCCACCCAGACCGCTCAGATTTGAGCAGCTTGCGTATTTTGGGCAGCGTGGGCGAGCCTATCAACCCTGAAGCTTGGATGTGGTACTACAAAAACGTTGGTGGCGAGCGCTGCCCAATTGTGGACACCTTCTGGCAAACTGAAACCGGCGGCCACATGATGACGCCGCTGCCAGGCGCAACGCCCTTGGTTCCAGGCAGCTGCACCTTGCCACTGCCAGGCATCAAGGCAGCGATTGTGGACGAAGTGGGCAACGACATGCCCAACGGCTCAGGCGGCATGCTGGTCGTCAAACGCCCATGGCCTTCGATGATTCGCACGATTTGGAACGACCCAGAGCGCTTTAAATCCGCTTACTTCCCAGCTGAAATGGGTGGCACGATTTACTTGGCTGGCGACGGCGCTGTGCGTAGTGCTGACCGTGGCTACTTCCGCATCACTGGTCGTATCGACGACGTGCTGAACGTCTCTGGCCACCGCATGGGCACGATGGAAATCGAATCCGCCTTAGTTTCCTGCGCACATTTGGTCGCCGAAGCCGCCGTGGTGGGTCGCCCTGACGATTTGACAGGTGAAGCCATCTGCGCCTTCGTGGTTCTGAAACGCAGCCGCCCACATGGTGATGAAGCCGTCAAAATCGCTAACGAATTGCGCGCCTGGGTGGCGAAAGAGATTGGCCCGATTGCCAAGCCAAAAGACATCCGCTTTGGCGACAACCTACCCAAAACCCGCAGTGGCAAAATCATGCGCCGTTTGCTGCGTTCGATTGCTAAGGGTGAGGAAATCACGCAAGACACATCAACGCTTGAGAATCCGGCGATTTTGGTGCAGTTGGCGGAGAAGATTTAAAGCGCAACAAGGGGGAGGAGAGCTACCCCGCCCGTTGGGCACCCCTTTTAAAGAAGGGGAATTTCTGTATTTGGTATTCGTTCCCCTTCTTCAGAAGGGGTGGCACGAAGTGACGGGGTAGCTGGTATTCGAATCGGTGGCGCGGTAGCTGGCGTTTGCTATGATTTTTATAGCTTCTTAGGCAGGAAATACAACGGCTAGAGTCATTTAATGCCTTATTTTAAGGGTGTGACAGCATTTCATTAAGAAATATATAATGAAACCATGTCAAATCAAAGCCCAAACCCCGTCCTTAAGCTCCATCCACTAGGCCCCAGTCCATCACCGTGGCCGACGATGGATCCGTTTTTGTTTTGCGTTTATCACGACGACAAATATCCGGCAGGTAATGGCAATATGGCACCGAATGCCTCATTAGCAGGACGTCAAATCGGGCAAGATTTCAGCGGTAAAGATGGCTGGAGCATGTACCACGGGCAGACCGTGCCGGGCTTTCCTTCCCATCCGCACCGAGGGTTCGAAACAGTCACCATCGTCCGCAAGGGGTTGATTGACCATTCTGACTCCTTAGGCGCAACCGCGCGTTTTGGCGGTGGCGACACGCAGTGGCTGACGGCGGGTGGCGGCATTGTGCATTCAGAGATGTTTCCTTTGATGGATGCGACTAAGCCCAATCCGTTGGAATTGTTCCAAATCTGGCTGAACTTGCCAGCTAAAAGCAAAATGGTACCCGCGCATTTCACCATGCTGTGGAACGAAAAGATCGCCAAACACACTGCCACAGATGCGAACGGCAAAACCTGCGAAATCGCGGTCATTGCGGGTTCGTTGATGGACAGCGTGGGTGCCAAAGCCTTGCCGCCGCCGCCAGATTCATGGGCATCACAAGCCGAGAGCGACTTGGCAATTTTGACGCTTAAGCTTGCCCCTGGTGCGCGCTGGAAGTTGCCAAAAGCGGCTAAACAAGACACTAAACGTCAGCTTTATTGCTTCAAAGGCAGCAAAGTCACGGTGGCCGAACAGCCTGTGGGCTATGTGATGGCCGAGTTGCGCGGTGACACAGAAGTTGAAATTTTCAACGGTGGCAATGAGTTAGCTGAGTTTTTGTTATTGCAAGCCCGCCCGATTGGCGAACCAGTTGCGCAATACGGCCCGTTTGTGATGAACACCCAAGCCGAAATCCGCCAAGCGATCAGCGACTACCAACGCACGCAGTTTGGCGGTTGGCCGTACAAAGACGGCGCCCCTGTGCATGGCCGCGACCCGGCACGGTTTGCGAAGCATGTCGGCGGTAAAGAAGAGCGACCTGCAGTGTAAAAAAGCCTCGCAGCTTGCCTGCGAGGCTTTGGGTGTTTTGAGAGTTGGTCTTTTACTTCAAAGACATTACCCAAGTTGCCAGTGTTTTGGCTTCCGCAGCGTTGACTTGCGCATTGGCGGGCATAGGAATAGGACCCCAAACACCTGCACCGCCTTTTTGGATTTTTCCGGCGATCATATCGGTCGCATCTTTTTGGCCAGCATATTTTTTTGCGATGTCTTTGTAAGCGGGGCCTACAACTTTCTTTTCTACAGAATGGCAGGCCATGCAATTTTTGTCGGTGGCTAACTTCAAATCAGCCAAAACAGGTGTTGATATTGCTAACGCTGCCATAGCAGTGAATGTGACAGAAAGTAGTTTTTTCATCGTAGTCCTATAAATTTCGTATAACTTAAATATGACCGCATGGTTTTAGTTCTTGAATGCTGCTAGTCAGTCATAATCTAACGTCATTTTAGTGTTTTGGTTGACGTGAGGAAATTATTATGTACTTTTTAGGTCTTGGTTTGCTACTTTTAGCTGGTAAATACCTTGAAATCAGTCCTGTGGTCGATTGGTCTTGGACGTGGGTGTTGTCGCCGTTCGGTGCTGCTGTGCTGTGGTGGTGGTGGGCGGATTGGTCTGGCTACACAATCAAAGAACAAGAGAAGAAGATGGATATTCGTAAACAAAATCGAATCAATAAAAACAAAGAAGCGCTGGGTATGCCCTTGAGCAGTCGTGATGGCAGTCGCAACGCCAGCAGCAAAAAGCCAAACAAGCGCTAAGTTTGATTTGAGCCGCTAGAGTTTCTCTATGGCGGCTCTGGTTCTCTCAATAGCTAATCAAATAACTAATCAATAGTTATCCAAGACCGCGCCCTTGCTGGCACTAGAGGCATTGAAAGCAAACTTAGCTTGCACGCCGCGTGTGTAGCGTGGCTTTGGCGCTGTCCATACAGCTCGTCGCTTGGCAATTTCTTCGTCGCTCACATTGAGTTGTAGCAGCAATTGTTTAGCGTCAATGGTGATGGAGTCACCTTCTTGGATAAACGCAATCGTGCCACCCGCCGCAGCTTCTGGTGCAACGTGACCTACCACCATGCCCCAAGTACCACCTGAGAAGCGACCATCGGTGATCAAACCAACGGACTCCCCCAAACCTTGGCCAATCAACGCACCCGTAGGAGCCAACATTTCAGGCATGCCCGGGCCACCTTTAGGGCCTAAATAACGCAATACCATCACATCACCGGCCACAATTTTGTTGGCCAAAATGGCGGCTAGGGCAGATTGCTCATCGTCAAACACGCGCGCTGGACCTGTGATGACAGGGTTTTTCAAACCGGTGATTTTGGCAACAGCGCCTTCAGGCGACAAATTGCCTTTCAAAATCGCCAAATGGCCTTGCTTGTACATCGGGTTATCGATGGAGCGGATAACGTCTTGGTCAGCCCGAGGTACGTCTGGAATCTTGCTCAACACTTCAGCAATAGTTTCGCCAGTGATGGTGATGCAGTCACCATGTAGCAAGCCTGCAGTGAGCAAAGTTTTCATGACCTGCGGAATGCCGCCAGCTTTGTGCAAATCAACCGCCAAGTACTTGCCAGATGGTTTTAAGTCGCACAACACAGGCGTTTTCTTGCGCATGCGCTCAAAATCGTCAATTGTCCAGTCCACGCCAGCTGCGTGGGCAATCGCCAAAAAGTGCAGCACAGCGTTTGTCGAGCCACCGGTTGCCATGATGACGGCAACGGCGTTTTCGATGGACTTTTTCGTCACGATATCGCGCGGCTTGATGTCTTTTTTGATGGCTTCAATCAACACACGTGCAGATTCGGCGGCTGAATTGAGTTTTTCGTCATGTGGATTCGCCATGGTGGACGAGTAGGGCAGGGAGATGCCCAGCGCCTCAAACGACGAGCTCATGGTGTTGGCCGTATACATACCGCCGCAAGAGCCAGGGCCAGGAATAGCGCGGCGCTCGATTTGCAATAAATCTTCGTCGCTCAAACGACCAGCGGCATTTTCGCCCACGGCTTCAAAAACGCTGACGATATTCAGATCTTTGCCTTGGTAAGAGCCCGGCAAAATCGTGCCACCATAGACGTAAATCGCTGGCACATTGGCCCGCAAAATGCCCATCAGGCCGCCAGGCATGTTTTTGTCGCAGCCGCCTACCACTAAAACGCCGTCCATCCACTGGCCTTGCACACTGGTTTCGATACAGTCAGAAATCACCTCACGGGAGACGAGTGAGTATTTCATGCCCTCAGTCCCCATCGCCATGCCGTCAGAAATCGTCGGCGTGCCAAACACCTGCGCGTTGCCGCCAGCTGCCTCAATCGCGTCAATCGCCGCATCCGTCAGTTTTTGTAGCCCAGAGTTGCAAGGCGTGATCGTGCTGTGCCCATTCGCCACACCGACCATTGGCTTCTTAAAATCTGCCTCCTCGTAGCCCATGGCGTAATACATAGAGCGATTCGGCGCGCGAGACTTGCCTTCGGTGATGTTTCTGGAGCGTGGGTTCAGTATGGTCATGTTCAGGTTGTTGTGAATATAGATGTTCTTATTATAAGAAAGCTTTAAAGTCCTGGGTGTGGTCAAAAGTGCTACTAAATAAATAGCTGTTTAGGCAGTAAATACGCTAGTTAGGGTCGTATTTGTGCCAATAAAAAGCAAAAAAGGAGGTTTTAGCCTCCTTTTTCGTTAGCTTAGGGGCGATTACTTACGAATCGTCACCTCCACGCGACGGGCTTCAGAGTTGCTCAAGTTTGAGCCTGTTGTGTCAGTGGGTTTCTCTAAAACGACACGGTCATCAGCAATGCCCGCTGTTTTGAGGGCTGCTGCTACGCCTTTTGCGCGGTTTTTAGACAATTCAGCGTTGGCGGCAGCATTGCCAGTAGGGTCGTTGTAACCAGAGACCACCGCTTTGCTGCTGGTGTTGGCTTTGAGGTGCTCAACCAATGCTTTGGCGGTATCTGCAAAACCTGTTGCAACATCTGTTTTGCCTGAGTCAAAGTAAACTTTCAAAGCGGGAGCGCCATCATGGGCGAAGGCCACAAAACCAGAACCTACAGGAGCGGCATCTGCAGACGTTTTTGCTGCGGTGTCTGCTGCAGTCTTAGCTGCAGTTGCAGCTTCAGCATCTGCTTTGGCTTTTGCGGCAGCGTCTTGTTCATTTTTAGAGGCTGCCGCCATTTCAGCCGCGTTTTTAGCGCCATCTGCAGCTTGTTTAGCTGCGTCGCTGCCCTTGTTGCAATAGCTAAGCAAGAAAAGAGCCGCAATACCGGCTGCCAACCACGGCAGCCACTTCATCAAACCACTGCCAGCAGCCGTAGCGGCGCTAGCACCTGCATTGGCAGCGCTACTGACAACGTGCCCAGCGGTACCAACGACTTTACTGGCTGCCACAGTTGCTGCGCCCGCAGCGCCAACCGCTACGCCGGCAGCGCCAGTGACGCCTTTGGTCAGCGCAGCAGCGCCACCTGTGATAAATCCCATCACATCAGCCGACAATGAGCTTGGAACGGTACCGCCAGGGGTGAGTTTGCCAATAACAAATGGCAACAAAAATCCCAGCACTGAGGCGGCAGTAGAGCCACCAATGCCTAGTTTCGATGTGACGTTATTCAGCAGGCCGCCTTGCTCCCCCAACAATGATTCGATTTGTGATGCGCTGACGGGCAATGCATTGGCACCGCCACCCAGCCAAGATTTGGAAACATCACCCATACCGCTCGAAGAGAGTTTGGACATAAAACCTGCAAGACCACCCGTGTCTTTGTTGGTAATGTAGGCCAAGAGCATTTGTACCAATGGGCCAGCTTTATCGCCAAGCCCAAAGCGTGAAGCAACTTCGCGAATGATGAAGTCAAACATGGTCGAATCTCCCTAACGTTTCTGAGTTGAATTGAATGTATTTAGCATCATGCTGGAGTGCATGATTTTTGGATTCTAGGTAGTTTGATACTTAATGTTTATCTAATTGACTGCAATTTGTAAATGAAAGTCCAAATAAGAGAAATAGTTGGCAATCAATTCGCAAAAAAGAGGCAATAAACCTAAGTAAAAGTTGAGAAAAGGCTTGGGTAAAATCAATATTTTGGATGACTCCATCTACTGATAACATCACAGCCATGCTTATTCACCCTCAAATTAATCCTGTTGCGCTGCAATTAGGCCCATTAGCTATCCATTGGTATGGTTTGACCTATCTTGCCGCATTTGGTTTGTTCATGCTGCTTGGTTATAGGCGGCTCAAGCATCAACCTTATGCCAGATTAGCTGGTGATACAGCTGGAAATTGGTCTAAGCGCGACGTAGAAGATATTTTGTTTGCGGGCGTGATGGGCGTAGTCTTGGGTGGTCGTCTTGGTTATTGCCTGTTTTACAAGCCAGCTTACTATGCATCTCATCCGCTTGAAATTTTCGCGGTGTGGCAGGGTGGTATGAGTTTTCATGGTGGTATGTTGGGCGTGATTGTGGCGATGGTCTGGTACGCCTACTCACGCAAAAAACCGTTTTGGCAGGTGATTGACTTTGGCGTGCCGTGTGTGCCTACGGGTTTGGCTGCAGGGCGTATTGGCAATTTCATTAATGGTGAGTTGCCGGGCCGATTGGCAGACCCATCGCTGCCATGGGGTATGGTTTTTAGGGGTTATGGAGATGCACCTCGTCACCCTTCGCAGATTTACCAGTTTTTGCTTGAGGGCTTGCTGCTGTTCGTGTTGCTGTGGTTGTATGCACGCAAGGAGCATAAAGAAGGACAAGTGGCTGCAGCGTTTTTCATGGGCTATGGCGTTTTACGCTTTATTGCTGAGTTTTTCCGCGAGCCAGATGCGCATTTGGGCATTTTGTCGCTGGGCATGAGCATGGGTCAGTGGCTGTGCGTACCGATGATTTTGGGTGGTGCTGGCCTATGGCTTTGGGCTAATAAACGCGATACACGTCTCAATTAGCGCGTCTGGTTGGTCGCGGTGCGGTGAGTGACCGCAGTTGGGCAGTTCCACCAGTTGGGTGTGTGGCAATACGCGCTTGATGCCGAGGATTTGCTCAAGCGTGCCATATTCGTCGTCCAGCCCTTGCACAGCCAAGAGCGGGCAGGTGATGGTTTTTATCGCTTGCGTCAAGTTCCAACGCCGAAAGGCGGGGTCGAGCCAGATATCGTTCCATCCCCAAAAA
>JBEGUP010000036.1:0-10671 GCA_041178825.1 Pseudomonadota bacterium
TGCAGGCGTTTGCCCAAGACAAACGCTAATTCAACCTCGACGCGAGGCGCGATGAAGCGGTTGAACGGAATATCGCTGCCTTCAGGGAAAAACATATCTTCCAACAGCGTGCCGTAGTCCGGCTCGTTGATCTGGCTGCTCTGCTGCATGGCGCGGGATGTCAAACCGATTTTGTGGCCTTTGGCAATGCGGCCTTCTTTGATCTTGAGCGCCACCCACGCTTTGGAGATGGCATAGCCATCTTCAATCGTCATCTCAGGATAACGTTTGGAAAAGTGCTCAACTTGGGTGCGGGTCTTTTCGGCTTGATTCAGTTCAACGGCAAGCTGCGCTATTAGAGTTTCAGAAAACATGGGGTGTTCTTTCAAACTTTGGTGATTAATTTACTGATTTAGCTTTTATTAAACAAGGGGTGCAAATTGCTGTGCTTGCCATCAAACACTTCCTTGCCTTCGTCAATTTGCAGTGTGATGCCAATGTGGCGCTGCGTGAAAACGGGTTGAAAGTGCGCCTTGGTTGCAGCTAGCAAAGCGTTACCAGCTCGCTTTTGCGTAGCTTCAGAGCGGCCTTTGCCCATGCGTAGGTTGAGGTAAACAAAAGCGTAGTCCGCCTTGCCATCCGCCACCGCGTAGTGCGGAGCCGGGTAGGCCAGCACACGGGTGCCGCCTGTTGGGTAAACCTGCGCACCATTGTCGTCCTGGACGCCCAACATGGTATTGGCCAGGCTGCGGCACAGGGCGGTCATGTCCGTCTCTTTGTCTAGGTTCGCGGTGTAGAGAATCACAAGGTGCGGCATGTCAGTCTTTCAAAGGCGTGACCGGAAAAATCGCATTGATCTGCCCCGTGCCACTCGACCCAAAGTAAGGCGTGATGACTTCCACCTTTTCGTTGTAACTGCGTCCACCCAGAGCGCCATACAGCATGGCAGTGTCATGCATGTCACCCTCGCCCCAGCATTTCTCAGCATACATGGGCAGCATGTCGATAACGGTGGCATGTTCACCCCTTTCCCACAGCTCGACGACACGCAAATCAATTTGCTCCAAAAATGGGTCGTACACTTTGAACGCATATTCAGGTGCTTTGCCATTGTCGGCAAAATGGTGCGACAACGAGCCACTGGCAAACACAGCTACTGTGCCCTCGTATCTGTCTTCAATAGCGCGACGCACGGCCAAGCCAAAGCGCTGGCTTTCTTCCAGATCATGCCAATCACACCAGCCGCTGACGCAGATCACTTTGTAATGCTGGTCGCTGTTCATATAGCGCATGGGCACAAGTGTGCCGTATTCCAAATCTAGCGTGGTGTCGGAATGGGCGCGGCTTTTCACACCCATTTCATTGGCCACATCTGCAATCATGTGCCCCAGCTCAGGGTTGCCGGGGTAGGCATAGGGCATGTTTTTGATGAAATGCGGCAGCTCGTTGCTGGTGTACACGCCCTCAAACTTGGGTGCACAATTGAGGTGATATTCGCTGTTGACCTGCCAATGCACGTCGAACACCACGATGGTGTCAACACCCAAAGCGCGGCAACGGCGGTCAATTTCTTTATGCCCGGCAATGGCAGCATCACGCTTGCCAAAATTGGGCCCAGGGAATTCACACAGGTACATGCTGGGCACGTGGGTGATTTTGGCGGCCAAGGCTAATGTTCCCATGCTAAATACCTTTTAACTTTGTTCGTGTTTAATGGGGTTTAATGACGCTTAAGCCGCACGTAAAGCGTTTTTTGAACACGGGCGACCACTTCACCCGCCTCATCAACCACATCCAGATGACGGACTGGCAGCACTTTTTGACCGTCAGCAGCCTGCTGGATGATGTCTTGTATTTGTGCATCGCTCCACTCAAAAACAGCCCGTACTGTGCCGCGTCCGGGTTTGATAAATTCGATATTGGCCGCTTGATCCCAAACCACATAACGCGGTCCTAGCTTAGCAACCAGAGCCAAACAATAAAACGGGTCGCACATGCTGTACAAACTACCACCGAAATGCGTGTTGAAAGCGTTGCTATTGAACCAGCGCTTGCGCATTTCAACCATAATTTTTCCATAGTCTTGCGACACATGGGATACGCGGATGCCCGTGCCCCAGTACGGGCCAAACCAAGTCAAACCATAGCGAAACAGCCATGGCGAACGGAAAAGCAGGGGAGATTTTTTCTCAGTCATAAGAGAGTTACTTAAGCAATAGAGCAATGCCCCACATAGTCCATAAAGCAATCAACGTGAAGACGCTAGCAGCAAAGCATCTAAATCGCCACATCACTTTATTGCTACCGCAATGCACCCAGCTGTGGGCATAGCGCGTCAACACATAAAACCAAGCCAACGCAATAGCTGCGATACTCACGGTCTGTGTGACATACAAACCGATACTAACGACATAAAACATCACCGGTGTTTCAAACAGGTTTTGAAAATTATCAGAACAACGTGTGTCTTGCATTGCCGCAGAAAATTCTTTTCGGGTAGGCGCTTTTTGCGGATGCAGCCGCATGGCTTTGTACTGCCGCACACGTTCGCGAAACGTCAAGCCTGCAACAATGGCAACCAAAAGTGCCATTGCGAAGAATGGACCCAAAATAGACAAATCGTTCATGCAATACCCCAGTGTGGAATGTGGTGAGAGCCGTAGGACATGGCGACGTTTTTGGGTTCTAAGAATACCTCGTAACTCCAAGTGCCGCCCTCACGCCCTGTGCCACTGGCTTTTGTGCCACCAAAAGGCTGGCGCAAATCACGCACATTTTGACTATTCACAAAGCACATGCCCGCCTCAATGGCCGCAGCAACGCGGTGTGCTTTGCCTAGATTCTCTGTCCATACATAGCTGGACAGGCCGTAGCTGGTGTCGTTTGCCAAACGGATAGCGTCAGCCTCATCTTTGAACGGAATCAGACAAGCCACTGGACCAAAAATTTCTTCTTGCGCAATGCGCATGCGGTTGTTTACATCAGCAAACACCGTGGGGAGCACAAAATTGCCGCGCTTCACGTGATCGGGCAAATCAGGTGTGCCGAGTCCGCCGCACAATATCGTCGCACCTTCTTTTTGGCCAATTTCAATATAGCTGCGTACCTTGGCCAGATGTGCTGGGCTGATCATGGGGCCAACGATGGTTTTTTCATCCAAAGGGTCGCCCACGGTGATGCGTTTGGCGCGTTCGGCAAATTTTTGTGCAAAGTCGACGTAAATCGATTGCTGCACCAAAATGCGGCTGCCTGCTGTACAGCGCTCACCGTTGTTGCTGAAGATCATGAAAATCGCGGCATCCAACGCTCTGTCCAAATCCGCATCTGCAAAAATCACAAAAGGAGATTTGCCGCCCAGCTCCATGCTGAATTTTTTCAGTCCAGCTGCTTGCACAATGCGGTTACCCGTTGCAGTCGAGCCCGTAAATGAAATCGCCCGCACATCTGGGTGGCTGCACAGCGGCTCGCCCGCTTCTTTGCCATAGCCGTGTACGACATTGAGTACACCTGCGGGGATGCCCGCCTCCAGTGCCAGCTCGCCCAAACGCGCGGCGGTCATGGGCGATAGTTCGCTCATTTTTAACACGGCAGTGTTGCCAAATGCTAGGCAAGGTGCGACCTTCCATGTTGCAGTCATGAAGGGCACGTTCCACGGGCTGACCAGCGCGCACACGCCGACCGGGTGAAACAGCGTGTAGTTCAGGTGCGTTTCAGTTGGGTAGGTGTGGCCGTCCACACGGGTGCACATTTCGGCAAAGTAGGTGAAGTTATCAGCAGCGCGCGGCACCAATTGTTTACCAGTTTGCGAAATGGTCTGGCCACAATCTTTTGTTTCCGTTTGCGCGATTTCGGGCACGTGTGCCGTAATCAGCTCGCCCAGTTTGCGCATCAGCTTGGCGCGCTGCGGAGCGGGCGTGGCTGCCCAGCCGGGGAAGGCGGCTTTGGCGGCGGCTACGGCAGCGTTGACTTCCGCTTCGCCACCTGAGGCAACCTCTGCCAACACTTCTTGTGTGGCGGGATTGATGGTTTCAAAGTAGCTGGCGCTGGCAACTGATTTGCCGTTGATGAGGTGGTCGATTTGCATATTAGATTTTGGTATTTGTAATTGTGTTTATTAACGAACCCACGTCTTCAATCTCTGTGACGATGACATCCCCTGGCTGGCAATCTACCACCCCATCAGGTGTGCCAGTCAAAATCAAATCACCTGGTTGCAGCGTCATGAAGCTGCTGAAGTATTCGATCAAAAAAGGTACATCAAAAATCATGTCCCGCGTGTTGCCGCTTTGGGTGACTTTGCCGTTGACGGTGGTTTGCAGTGACAGATGCATGGGGTTGGCGATGTCTGCAGCATCCACCAGCCACGGTCCCAGCGGGGTGCAAGTGTCGCGATTTTTGACGCGCAGGTTGGGGCGATACCAGTTTTCAAGATAATCTCGGATGGCGTAGTCATTGGCCACGGTGTAGCCCTGCACAAAGTCATAGGCGTCATCGCGTTTGACTTTTTTGGCGGTTTTGCCGATCACCACCCCCAGTTCACATTCGTAGTGCATGTATTTGACATCTGGCGGGCGGTAGGTCAAAGCGCGGTGGCCGATCAAACTGGCTTCGCCCTTGATGAAGACCAGTGGCTCCTCTGGCGCTTTGAATTCAAGCTCTTTAGCATGGTCAGCATAGTTCAAACCCAGAGCCAAAATCGTGCGTGGGCGCGGCGAGGGTGCCAAGGGTGGCAGCCATTGCACAGCCTCAAAATCGACCAATCGGTTGATTTGCCCTAGTGCGCCGTCAACCAGCAACAGCTGACCGTTTTGTTCTATCGCGTTATATCGCTCCCCTTCAAAGTTCACAATGGCGTGTTTCATACGGCCTCCGCCACAAGTGTGTTGCTTAAAGTGCCCAGCGCTGGGTGGCTGGGTGCGCTTATGGTGATAACGTCACCAACTTTCGCAACGGGTCGTTTTCCGTTAGACAAGCAATCACAGCCCAACATCAATACATCACCTTCATGTAGCGTCATAAAGCCAGACACATCCGCAAATAATTGTGCAGCAGGTCGCACCAATTGTGAAAAATCCAGGCTTTGCACCAGCTTGCCATTCACACGAACCTCCAGTTTGAAGTTTTGCGGTTGGTTAGTTTCAACGGTTTGCGAACCTATACCCAAAAATCCATCCAGACACTTGAATTTCACTGGCGGCCTGAAATAACTGCTGTGCGGGATCGACAAGTCATTCATCAGGACGAATCGGACTTTTTTGTCGGCAATAACCATCGCAATCGTAGCCCCTATTTCCACCTCAGGCACACGCGTTGGCACAGCGATGCTTGCGCCATTCGCGCTCCAAGTATTTGCGGGTTTGACATAAAGGACAGGCGCCTGCGGCGGCGCTTTGTAGGGGGGCTGGTTCATTTGCGGCTGCATAGCAGCCAGTTCAGCCTTGAAGTTCAGCAGCGTGCCGTATACCGTGCCTTTAGGGGTGAAGTTCTGATCTGCGCTCATGTCTGCTCCATTTCAATCACCGCGTCCAGCAGTGCATACAGCTGTGCTAATTTGTCTTTGCCCAAGGTCTGCTCCATCCATCGGTAATGGGTCTCTATGGTGGTTGAAAGAGTGCCCACCAACGCGTGGCCGCGCTCGGTCGCTTGCACCACAGTGCGGCGCTGGTCGGCTGGGTCGCGGGCTCGGATGATCAGGCCATCGCGGGCCATGCGGTTCAAAACACCTGTCAAGCTTGGCCCTAAGATAAAAGCTTCCCTTGCAACGCGACCCGTTTCGACCGTTCCGTTTTCGCCCAGCACCCGTAGCACCCGCCACTGCTGGTCGCTCAGCGCATGCTCACGCAAGGAAGGCCGTGTGTGCGCCATCACCGCCTCGCGCGCTTGCAGCAACAGTCTTGGCAAATTGCGATGCTGAAAAGGCATTGCTTTGACGGGAAGATTCACAACGGTATTTGTTGGCACTGCATATTATTTAATATATTAAATGATTTTTGAGTTGCTTGATAGCTGTTTACATATACAGTATTTTGATTTAAGATGCTGAAATGGCAAAAGAAAAAACAATTTACGTCTGCACGGAATGCGCAGGCACTGCACCCAAATGGTTGGGTAAATGCCCTAGCTGCAATGCTTGGAATACCTTGGTGGAATCGGTCGCGGACAACGCTGCACCTGCCAAAAACCGTTTCGCATCCTTGGCTAAATCAGCCGAAGTCGCCACTTTGGGCGATATTGATGCGGTCGACATGCAGCGCACCCCCACAGGGCACGAAGAGCTAGACCGCGTGTTGGGTGGCGGCATGGTTGAGGGCGGCGTAGTGCTGATAGGTGGCGACCCTGGTATTGGTAAATCGACCTTGCTGTTGCAGGCGTTGGACTCGTTACAGCGCAGTGGGCAAAGAACTTTATATGTAACGGGCGAGGAGAGTGGTGCACAAGTGGCGCTGCGTTCGCGCCGGTTGGGGTTGCTCAATTCTCAAGTGAAGGTCATGGCTGAGATCGGTTTAGAAAAAATCCTCGCCACTTTAGAGAAAGAGCAACCGCAAATCGCTGTCATCGACTCTATCCAAACCGTTTATTCCGATCAATTGACCTCTGCGCCAGGCTCTGTCGCGCAAGTGCGTGAATGTGCGGCGCACCTCACGCGCTATGCCAAAAGCAGCGGCACTGCTATTGTCTTGGTCGGTCACGTCACCAAAGAGGGCGCGTTAGCCGGTCCGCGTGTGCTGGAGCACATGGTTGACACTGTGTTGTACTTTGAGGGCGACACCCACAGCAGCTTTCGTCTGGTACGCGCCATCAAAAACCGCTTTGGTGCGGTCAATGAAATTGGTGTTTTCGCTATGACAGAAAAGGGTTTAAAAGGCGTCAGCAACCCCAGCGCTATCTTTTTGAGCCAACACACAGAGCCTGTGCCTGGCAGCTGCGTCATGGTCACCCTAGAGGGTACGCGCCCCATGTTGGTGGAGATTCAAGCATTGGTAGACAGCGGCGGCCCAAGCCCCAGGCGCTTGAGCGTGGGCTTGGACAAAGACCGTTTAGCAATGCTTTTGGCTGTTTTACACCGTCATGCCGGTGTGGCGTGTATGGATCAAGACGTGTTTGTCAACGCGGTTGGCGGTGTCCGCATCAGCGAGCCGGCCGCAGACTTGGCGGTGATGCTGTCCATCACCTCTAGCCTACGCGGTAAACCGCTGCCCAAAGGCTTCATCGCTTTTGGTGAGGTTGGCCTGGCTGGCGAAGTGCGCCCCGCACCGCGTGGCCAAGAGCGCTTGAAAGAAGCAGCGAAACTTGGTTTCAGCGTGGCCATCGTCCCTAAAGCCAATGCACCTAAAAAGGGCGCAAAAGACAATCCTGACTTTGAGGGGCTGACGATACATGCAGTGGAGCGGATTGAGGAGGCTATGGCTATTGTTAGAGGCATGTAAATGCGCTTATTGTCAGCGTATTTATTGCCTAAGCAGCTATCATTAATATAGCAAAAGTGTGATAAAATTCGTACCATGCTTCAAAAAATCATCCTCCCCATCCTCATCTCCGCTGCATTTGTTGCGGCTTACACCTACTACAAATGGTCTGGCGTAGCGATTGTGGTCTCTGGCTTGGTCACTTGGGTGCTGCTGCATTTCAGCCGCATGATGCAAATCCTGAAACGTGCGGCAAACCGGCCTATAGGTTATGTGGACAGTGCGGTGATGCTCAACGCCAAACTGCAAAAAGGCAAAAGCTTGATGCACGTGGTTGCCATGACTAAGGCATTGGGTGAGCTTTTAAGCGTCAAAGACGCCAAGCCTGAGGTTTTTCGTTGGACGGATGGCTCGAAATCGCATGTAACTTGCACGTTTGTGGAAGGTAAGTTGCAAAGTTGGGAGCTGTTTAGACCTGCTGAAATGCCTGAAAAAATGCCAGCAGTTGAGCTAAAAATGGAGACTTCTTGACGACTAAGCCACGTAAAATAAGTCTCCAAGTTTCTAAACTCCAAAAATCATGACAAACCCAGCAACTTCCAAACCCGTAGCCACGGTAGAACTACTCGCCTCTGACTTGAACCGCCAAGGCGGCGTGTTCTGCCCCAGCCCGCAAGCGGGCATGGCGGTGTGGAACAACCACCCCAAGGTTTTCATCGACGTAGGCCACTCTGGTAGCGGCAAATGCGCGTACTGCGGTACGGTTTACGCTTTGAAAGCGGGCGAACACTACGCAGGACATTGATCAATTCATTAATCATCGCCCCCCAATGGATAGGCGATGCGGTGATGACCGAGCCGCTGATGCGGCGCTTGCACGCGCGGGGTGAGCGGATCACTGTCGGAGCGCTTCCATGGGTCGCGCCTGTGTACCGTGCTATGCCCAGTGTGGCGGAGGTGGTGGAGTTTCCTTTTGCGCATGGTGGTTTGCAGTTTGCGGCACGCAGACGCATCGCACAAGACTTTAGCCAGCGCAAAGACAAGTTTGATGCCGCCTACGTACTGCCCAACTCTCTCAAAAGTGCGCTGTTGCCTTTGTTTGCGGGCATTCCTAAGCGAATTGGCTACATGGGCGAAGCTCGGGTGGGGTTTTTAACACACAGACTTAAAAACCCGACCAACAAACCCCCTATGGTGGCGTTTTACTCGGCTTTGAGTGGCGAAGAGCACCCTAAAACAGGCTATCAGACCGATATTCCAAAGCTGACTTTGAATGACGTTGAGGTGGAAAAGACTTTGACCGAGCTGGGTTTGCAGAGCGGCCATTACGTTGTTTTTTCGCCCGGTGCAGAGTTTGGATCTGCCAAGCGCTGGCCTGTGGCGCATTTTGTGGATTTGGCGCTCAAACTTGATGTTCAAGTCGTGTTGCTGGGATCCGGTAAAGAGTTTGATTTGTGTGAATCTATTGCTCAGCAGGTGAATAAACAGCAACCTCAAAAAGTTGTAAATTTCGCAGGAAAAACGCCGCTAGACGGCGCATTTTCTGCCATATCAGCTGCAAAATATGTGGTGAGCAATGATTCTGGTTTGATGCATGTTGCCGCTGCGCTGTGTGTGCCCCAAGTGGCGATTTTTGGCTCATCCAGTCCTTTGCACACGCCGCCCTTGAGCGCTGCTGCTCAAGTGTTGTGGCTGAAAAATGATACAAATTACTTACCCGCACTCGATTGTTCGCCGTGTTTTGCGCGAGAATGTCAGTTTGGTCACACGCGCTGTTTGCAAGACATTCACGCTGACCATGTATTGAATATTATGGAGACTCCCGCCGCATGAGCGCTAACTTAGATGTAAAGCAACCTGTTTGGACAAAAGTAAGCACAGCACCTGACATGCTAGGTGAGTCGCCTTTTTGGCATCCGGTTGAAAAAATGTTGTATTGGGTAGACATTCCCGGCAAAAAAATCCACCGCGCCACCTTAGACGGCATGGTGACAGACGGATGGGATCTCACGCAAGAGCCTGGCTGCATCGCGCCGGCCAAGCGTGGTGGTTTGATTATTGCCTTACGGG
This sequence comes from Pseudomonadota bacterium, assembly GCA_041178825.1. Classification (GTDB taxonomy): domain Bacteria; phylum Pseudomonadota; class Gammaproteobacteria; order Burkholderiales; family Burkholderiaceae_C; genus Aalborgiella. The sequence goes on from JBEGUP010000036.1 coordinate 9,456, forward strand.
ATGGTATTTACCGTGCAGCCCACTGGCAGGCAGATTTGGTGAAAATTGCTTCTGTGAACTACGACACCGCTACGCAGCGTTTCAATGATGGCAAATGCGATACTGCGGGCCGGCTGTGGGCGGGTAGCATGTTTGAGCCGCGTACCGAGCGTTTGGCTGCTTTGTACCGCTTAGATGCGCGAGATGTCACCAACCACAGGAAGCCGCCCAAGTTTGAAATTGTCCAAAAAGACGCGATTTTGGCCAATGGCTTAGGTTGGTCTCCTGATAACAAAACGATTTACTGGGCGGACACGGTGGATCAAATCATCCATGCTTGGGATTGGGATGAAGTGACTGGCAGAATGACGAATAAGCGGGTTTTTCAAAAGTTTGATAAAAAACCTGCCAATTGGACGCCTGAGAACCAACAAGGCGTCAACTATCAAGGTCGCCCCGACGGTTGCGCGGTCGACACACAGGGCAACTATTACATCGCCATGTACGACGGCCAGCGCATTTTGAAATTTGCCCCCTCGGGCAAGTTGTTGGCTACTATCCCAACGCCGACACGCTGCACCACCATGCCTTGCTTTGGTGGTGACGACATGAAGACTCTGTTCATCACAACCTCTAGCTTCATGCGCCCTGCAGAAGAAATGAAGGCGCAGCCGCTAGCTGGGCATGTGTTTTCCATGCAGGTGGATGTGCCGGGTTTGCCTGTGAATTTTTATCAAGATTAATTCTCCAGATCAATCATGTCAAACGCGCCACAAGATTTACCAAGCATTGTTGAGCGCATCAAAGCCGCTGTAAGCGCGGGAACGCCGCTGCGAATTCGCGGTGGCGGCACCAAAGATTTCTACGGTCAATCTCTGCAAGGTGAAGTTTTAGACACGACAGCGTTAAGCGGTATTTCAAGCTACGAACCCAGCGAATTAGTCGTCACCGTCAAAGCGGGTACGTCTTTGGCCGAGCTTGAAGCTGTGTTGGCTGAAAAGAACCAATGTTTGCCCTTTGAACCGCCTCACTTTAAAACAGGCTCAACCGTGGGCGGCATGGTTGCCGCTGGGCTGAGCGGCCCGAGTCGAGCCAGCAGTGGCAGCGTGAAAGACTTTGTGCTTGGCGTTAATATGGTCAACGGCAGAGGCGAAGAGTTGCGCTTTGGTGGCACGGTGATGAAAAACGTGGCCGGCTATGACCTTAGCCGTTTGATGGCGGGTTCTATGGGCACATT
>JBEGUP010000037.1:0-13935 GCA_041178825.1 Pseudomonadota bacterium
CCCAAAACCGTCACCGTCCGAAGCGTCGGCCCAGCACGCATCGCCACCACATCGCCAACCTTCACCTCTTTGGCCGGCTTGGCCTCCACATCGTTGATACGCACCCGCCCCTTGTCAATCTCCTCCCCCGCCAGCGACCGCGTCTTGTAAAACCGCGCCGCCCACAGCCATTTGTCAATGCGAAGTTTGTCCATGTGGTTGTGTTCTCGGTTTTTTCCCTCTAAATATGACTCTAGCTGACGTATTTATTGCCTAAGCAGCTATTAAATCTATAGTGAATTATCAGTATTTTATAGCCTGTGTGATTTAAAGCATGCAAGCCATCATGACCGATATTGTCCCCATGCTCATTATCTGCGCCATTGGCCTAGGCGCAGGCGTATTGGGCGGGGTGATCGGCTTTGGCACCACCATTTTGCTGATGCCGCCCTTGGTGCATTTCTACGGCCCCATGCAAGCCGTGCCCGTGATCGCTCTGGTCGCCATCGTCGCCAACCTCACCCGCGTGGCGCTGTGGTGTTGCAATATCGACTGGCGCGTGACCGCCGTTTATGCCGCCACGTCCGTTCCCGCCGTTATTTTGGGCGCGAACACCTTGGTACAGTTCAACCCACGCGTGATCGAGCTGATTTTGGGCTGTTTTTTGCTGCTGATGATTCCCATCCGCCGCTGGCTGCGCCGTCAAAACTTCACCCTGCGCCTGCCGCACATGGCGATTGTTGGCGCGGTGATCGGCTACCTCACCGGCATTGTCGCCTCCACAGGCGCGATCAACACGCCGTTTTTTCTGGCCTACGGTTTGCTAAAAGGCGCCTACATAGGCACCGAAGCCGCAGCCTCCCTCGCCATGTTTCTCGCCAAAGGCGCGACCTTTCACCAGCTAGGCGTGCTGGACAACCGCGCCATCCTGCAAGGTCTGCTGATAGGCGTTTTCGTGCTGGCAGGTTCTACTTTGTCGAAACGGCTGGTGCTCAAGCTGCCAGAGGAGCGTTTTTTGCAGCTGATGGAGGGGGTGATGTTGGTGTCTGGGCTGTCGATTTTGTGGATGGCTTGGCCTTGAGAGGGTGTAATCACAGATCACCCCAGTTACCGTTTATTAAGCCCGTTCAAATACGCTCATCAAATCAATTCTGCATTTTCAGCTAACAATGAGGCTGTTTGTGGCAAACCACAGCGTTCAAAAGTTGACAACAGCTGTTGCGCCGTTTGCTTCGGATTTATCAATAAATTTCTTTGCGTTTTAACTGCTTTCAAAGCTTCCGTTAAATTCAAATGCAGTTGATTGACTACAAAGTCATCCGGATGCTGTGCTTCTAAACCCAATGGCTCAAGCGCTGAAGTAGGAAAATCCTTTAAATTAAAAGTAACTATTGCATCCGCATGTCCAACCAATGCCGCCGCCACAACATGTCGGTCATTAATATCTGGCAGTTCAATGGTTTCTATAAACCGCTCATAACCAATGATGATCGCATCAGGTATGGCATTCCCCATCTTATTCGCTGTTTTGCGCAGTTTATTAACGTCTAAATTTGGACGATTTTTGACCACATTACGAATCCACTCGTCGTTAATGGTTGCTGTCCACCTTGCATGGTACATACCTTGAAATGCGAGACTTAACAACAAGTCTCGCACTGGCGCGGGATAAAGCACGCAAGCATCTAATACGACGGTGTATCGAGCTGATCCTGCCACAATGGTTACCTATCAATATCCCATGTTCAACTCTTGCGCTTCTTGGACGAGTTCGGCCAAAGCTTGAAGGCTATTGTTCCGAGATTTTTCTTGGTATTTCATCAAGTCTTCAAATAAAACTCGCCTATGTGTACCCACCTTGCGATAGGTAATCTCCCCAGCTTCAAGCGCTTTCACGACAAACGGGCGTGATACGTTCAAAATAATTGCCGCCTCTTGGGTTGAAAGCTCATATTTGTAGGGCATCAAAGCAATTGGTTGGCGTTGACTCATACGTCCGAGCAAATCGGCAAACAACCGCAGCACCTTAGGCGGTACGGTTATGCCTGGCATGTCTTCAGACGGTTTCCCCGACTCATCAAGCACGGCAATACGATGCGCACGCGAATGATCAAGCGCAGCCATAATGCAGCGTTGCGCAACCTTGGCTTGCTCAGCTTCTTCCGCAGTCAGGATAGAACCTGTAGCCTGTTCCGGTGATTTAGCAATTTGCATAGCGCACTCCATTTGTGTATAAGTCTGTGGATAACCACCGAATAAGCTCTGAATATCCTATGTATTCTTGGTGAATCATACGCTTCATTCGAAATAAACGCAATACTCGAAACAAATCAAGGCTTTTACCCTCCTGTATGAGGTCTTCATACAGTAAAACAGCACCTGCAGGTGCTGTTTTACTCATTTTAGAGGTCATTTTCACCTCTAGCCAGCGTATTCATTGCCTAAACAACTATAAATTACATAGCAATTTAATCGAATAAATTACGCCTCCCCCGCCTTCACCTTCAACCGCCAAGCATGCAACAACGGCTCGGTGTAGCCGCTTGGCTGTTCTAAGCCTTTGAAGACCAAATCTGTTGCGGCTTTGTAGGCGGCGCTGGTTTTGAAGTTACCGGCCATGTTTTTGTAGAGTGGGTCGCCGGCGTTTTGACCGTCAACCACGGCTGCCATGCGCTCAAAGGTGGCGTTGACTTGGGCGGTGTTGGTGATGCCGTGCAAGAGCCAGTTGGCGATGTGCTGGCTGCTGATGCGCAGGGTGGCGCGGTCTTCCATGAGGCCGATGTTGTGAATGTCGGGCACTTTGGAGCAGCCGACGCCTTGGTCGATCCAGCGCACGACGTAGCCCAAAATGCCTTGGGCATTGTTGTCCAACTCTTGTTGGATTTGCTCTGGCGTCCACGCAGCTTTGACTTCAGCCGTAGCGACTGGGATGGTCAAAATATCTTCCAACACTTTCTTATACGCCGCCTTTTGGTCAGATTTAGCATCGGCCTCCATGTCACGTTCCATCTTCTTTTGCAGCTTGGCGACGTTGACCTGGTGGTAATGCAGGGCATGCAAAGTCGCACCCGTCGGGCTTGGCACCCAAGCGGTGTTAGCTCCAGCCAATGGATGCGCGATTTTTTGCGTCAACATGGCGGACATCAAATCAGGCATGGCCCACATGCCTTTGCCGATTTGCGCTTTGCCGCGCAGGCCGCTTTGCAGGCCGGCTTGCACGTTGTTTTTCTCATACGCGGCAATCCACGCGCTTGATTTCATGTCTGCCTTGCGGATCATCGCGCCGGCGTGCATGGCGGTGTGCATTTCGTCGCCGGTGCGGTCTAAAAAGCCGGTGTTGATGAAGGCGACGCGGCTCTTGGCGGCGGCGATGCAGGCTTTGAGGTTGACGCTGGTGCGGCGCTCTTCGTCCATGATGCCGAGTTTGACGGTGCTGTCTTTCTCTTCGTCCATGATGCCGAGTTTGACGGTGCTGTCTTTGAGGCCCAGCAGTTTTTCACAACGGGCGAACAGCTCAGAGGCAAAAGCCACTTCAGCCGGGCCGTGCATTTTGGGTTTGACGATGTAGATGCTGCCTTTGCGTGAGTTGCCAATGGCTTGCGATTTCGGGCGATTCACGTCGTGCAGGGCAATCGCGGTGGTGATGACCGCATCCAAAATGCCTTCTGGGATTTCTTGCGTTTTACCTGCTGCATCGGTGTACAAAATGGCGGGGTTGGTCATCAAATGGCCGACGTTGCGCACAAACATCAGGCTGCGGCCGTGCAGGCGCACTTGTTTTTTCGCGTCTTTGGCGGAGGTATAAACGCGGTCTGGGTTCAGGCCACGGGTGAAAGTCGAACCACCTTTTGCGACCGTCTCCGTCAACGTGCCTTTCAAAATGCCCAGCCAGTTGCTGTAGGCCAGCACTTTGTCGTCCGCATCAACCACGGCGACCGAGTCTTCCAAGTCCATGATGGTGGACAGCGCGGCTTCCAGCACCAAATCGCTCACGCCAGCGGGGTCGGTTTTGCCGATGGCGGTGCTGCGGTCGATTTGGATGTCTAAATGCAAGCCGTTGTTGATCAACAAAATGCTGCTTGGGTCGCTGGCTTTGCCTTGGTAGCCGATGAATTGTTTTTTATCGTCCAATTTTGACGATTTACCGTTGGCCAATTTGACGACGAGTTCGCCAGATTTGACGCTGTAGCCCAGAGAATCGACGTGCGAGCCAGATTTGAGCGGCGCGGTGCGGTCTAAAACGTGGCGGGCGTAGTTGATGACTTTGGCACCGCGAATTGGGTTGTAACCCTTTCCCTTTTCGGCACCATTCTCTTCTGACAAAGCATCTGTGCCATACAGCGCGTCATACAAGCTGCCCCAGCGTGCGTTAGCCGCATTCAAAGCATATCGTGCGTTCAACACGGGCACAACCAACTGCGGGCCAGCTTGCTTGGCGAGTTCGTCGTCCACATTCGAAGTCGTAGTCGCAACGTTTTTTGGCACTGGGACGAGGTAGCCGATTTTCTCTAGAAAGGCGCGGTAGGCCTTCATGTCAGAAATCGGACCCGGATTGGCCTTGTGCCAAGCGTCTTGCTCAGTTTGCAGGCGGTCACGTTCGGCCAGCAGGGCGATGTTTTTGGGTGACAAGTCAGCCACGATGGCATCGAAACCTTTCCAGAATTTGTCGGCAGACACGCCGGTGCCAGGCAGCACTTGTTCGTTCACAAAAGTGTGCAAAACGGTGGCAACTTGCAGGTTGTGCGTCTGGGTGCGCGGCGTGGCGGATGCGGACATGGGTTTCTCCAAAAAAGATAAAAATACTTTGAAACACTAAAAATACAGAGCAAATACGGCTCTAGCCGGCATATTTACTGCCTGAACAGCTATTAAATATATAGCGTTATTCAAACAAAAAAGTGATCGCTTTTCCATATTTTATGGCTTTGATAACTATATTCGAACCCTGCACGTTTATTAATAATGCAAAAGTTGTATTATTTGTGACTTTTATGCGTGTAATTGTAGCTATTTCTCAAAAATTCACCTGACATAGAAAGCGCATATCCGCAGGCATAAGCTACAAAGTCCCACACATCAAACGTAGCACCTAACGCAATACGAAGCACCTTGTGCAAGGCTGTCTGCGCGTGAAAGCCAAGCAAATCAACGAAATGGAATGCTTGCAAGACCTCGATAGTGCAAGCAAAAGCGAAGGCCGCAAAGGCTAGATGTTTGGCGGGAAACTTCAGGCAAGTCCCCAGCAGCGCATAAACCAAAACGACCACCAATATGTCACCAATAAAAGATCGGATCAACCCTGTGTGAACGTAGCGCGCGATAGCTACTTCCACAACTAGCAAAAGCGCGGCTAAGCCACCGAAACGGGGTTGAAACGTCAACATATGTAATTGTTAAGGGCTTATTCGGTTATTGGCACAGGCATTTTTGAGTCGCTTGCAGCAGCTGGTTTGAGCTTGGCATACCAGTCAACCTTGCGAGTCAAACCCATGACGGCTGCCAAAACGATGAACAGGGCAATTGCACCTACTACCAAAGCCGTTTGCTCCAGCTGCAATAGCACGTACAACAAACCATAGAGCATGGCTATACCAAAACCAAACGGCAAACCACGCTTCCAACTACCCAGCATGTGGCTAGCGTAATAAGCAAGCAGCAGGGCGCAGGCACTGGAGGCAATGGCGTAAGCAGTTGCAAAAGAAAAATGCTCAGACAAACTGACCAGTAGCAAAAAGAAGATGCTGATAGCCGCACCGACCAAGAAGTATTGGATGGGATGAACGCGCAAGGACTTCATGAACTCAAACAAGCCCACGGCGACAAAGGTTAGTGCGATGAACAGCAAACCGTATTTGGTGGCGCGGTTGGACAATGAGTAGGTGTTGATGGGGTCTATGAAGGCGACACCTAGTGTTTCCACGCAGCCTGTGCTGACCGACTCAACCGCAGGAGAAGCAGTTGAAACTCGATCTACAGCTAAGGCATCACCGCTTTCACACAAGCGGCGTTGCTTCATCACGTCTTGCTGCGCTGTACTTGCAAGCGAAGACACGCGCCAGCTGGCTTCAAAGCCTTTATCCGTTATTTTGCGCTCTGAGGGCAAGAATTGACCATCAAAACTTGGGTGTGGCCAGTTTGATGTGAGGTTGATTTGCGTTGCGTTGCCCAAGGGCACAACGCTAAAGCGCTCTGTTCCAAGCAGTTCCAAATCAATCTGCGCATCGATAGGTGCTGAGAAATCAGTGTTTTCAGCCAAACGCACGTGGATGCCGCGCTGGTAAGTTGGGTTCAGTGTGTCAGATTGCACCGTTTGCGCTGCACCATTGATTTTGACATTTGCTAAACGAATCCCACGCGCATCTGACACTGCCAACAGCATCGTGGCGGGCTCACATTTGATTTGCGAATTGGCACGCTCCGCGCCGCCTTTGAGCGACTCTAAATTTTCCCATTGCGCTGAGATGTTTGATTTCAGCGTGAAGACTTGGGTGGCATGCAAACCGCGTGAACGTGACTCTAGCTGATTCGTGCCATTCACATTCAGAACGGTGGGTGCGGCATAGCGCTTAAACTCACGACGCTCTGTCGTCGTTTTTTTATCCACAGTGACGAACCATTCTTCCGTGCAAGCCCTTTGCAGCAGTGGCCCCAAAAGCGTTTGGCTACCGGCTAAGCTTTTCCCCACACTCTGCACAGCCAAACTACGCTGGCCTTGCCTTTCATTTACCAAATCCGTGATCTGCCCCAAACCCACCAATAACAGTATCAAAACCAATACCAAACCACCCAATTTCCCAAAAATTGCCGTCTTTATCATGCTGATCTCCTTATTGAAACTTAGTTGAACCAAGAAGGAGTTTGCAATTTGATTGTGAGGTTTTGACGAAGTCTGTGAAGTCTGTGTGAAGTTGAGGATGTATTTTTACGGCAAATGCAATTCGACGCGGAAACCTGGTTTTGTGTTCATCATCAGCATATTGCCGTTGTGCAAGGCCATAATTTGCTGTGCAATGGCCAGCCCTAATCCTGAGCCCTTGGTTAAACCATCTGGACGGACGGTGGAGAAGAATTTTTGCCCTAATTTATCAAAAGCAAAGTCTGAAACACCAACGCCCTCGTCTTGAATGGCAATCACCTTGCCCTTCAGCTCTAGAATGATGGGACTTTTGGTTGGTGAAAATGACGCTGCGTTGTCTATCAAATTATTCAATGCCAATACGAGTAAATCACGCTCAATACTGGCCTTGCATCTTTGCTTACTTTCTGTGTCCAACTTCAATTCGATTGAAATATGAGAGCGATTGATTTTTGCGTCGGCCACAAAATCGGTCAAAAAATCAGCGAGTACGATGTGGCTTGGATTGATTAGCTCTTGCCGCTGCTCTAGCTTGCTCAGCTCAAGCAGTCTGTCCACCATGCTTTGTAGGCGCTGTGTCTGCAGCAGTACATCATTTGCGAAGCTTTGGCGGTCGTGGTCGGGTAACGGTTCATGTAACAATTCACCTGCACCGCGAATGGCTGCTAGTGGGCTTTTGAACTCATGCGTCAGCGCACGCACATAGGCCTCAATGTATTCACGTCCCTCCACGCGTTGTCGCATCGCTGCCATGGCCTTGGCCAAATCGCCCAGCTCACCCGAAATATGCGGCATCGCAATTTTTTTACCAGATTCAATTTCATTGGCGTAATTACGCAGCTTGCGTATGCTGCTCACCACCCATAAGGTGACGATGACACCAACGGTTGCCGATAAAAAGATTAACCAAAAACCACTGACCCATATTTTCCGTTCTGCGCGGTCAATAAATGCTTGAACAGTGGCGTTTGGTTTAGAGACAGTTAATACACCAATCAATTTGCCATCGTGCTTGATGGGGGCTGCTACGTGCATGACAGAGGTTTTATCGTCAGTTTGCACGGCACGCGTAGTGCGAGCCCCGTATTCACCGCGTAGCGTCAGTGCCACGTCACGCCACTGCGAATAATCTTGTCCGACTGCAACATTGCTTGAATCAAATACGACTTTTCCACGCTCATCAGTAACGTAGACACGATAGTCCAATGACTGCTTGTTTAAGCCCCAAATTTTGGCATCAATGGGGCGGTGTGCATAGTTTTGCACTTGAACAGAAAAACGCCCCGTGTCCATACGACCTTTGACCAAATCATCGGCGGCCAATTCAGCCAAAATATTGGCTGTATCGATCAGCGTGTCTTCCATCACTTCACGCACGCTGGGTTTTATTTCTGTGCTGAATATGCGCAGCACAAAAAAGCCAGCCAAACCCGTGATCAGAAAAAACCCAAACAGCAGTCGTATCCCAAGAATGCCGAATATGTCGAATCGCATCCTTAGTCCTTCTTTGATATTGAATAGCCCATACCGCGATGCGTTTCTATATGCTCACGATTTGGCTCTACCAAATCCAACTTGGCACGCAAAGTTTTGATGTGCGTATCAACGGTTCTGTCCGTACTTTCAGATTCAACACCCCAAACAGCGTTCAACAACGACTCTCTGCTACAAATTCTTCCGGGGTAACTCATTAATTCCGCCAGCAAACCAAACTCTCGCTTTGTTAAAGGTAAAAATACGCCATTCAGGCTTGCGCGTTGACTGACGCGATCAACAAACAACATTTTTTTAGTATTTGCCGATGTATGCCCTTCTTTACCCTTCGTAACTGAGCGTCTTAGTAAGCCATTAATCCGAGCTACAAGTTCGCGCGGGCTGAATGGTTTGGTAACATAGTCATCAGCGCCCAACTCTAAGCCGAGGACTCGGTCAATTTCCTCACCATGAGCGCTTAGCATCAATATCGGTATATGCAAATGTGAAGGATGTACGCGCATTTTTTTACATACATCCAATCCACTACCATCGGGCAATCCAATATCTAATATTAATAAGTCGGGGATTTGTAGTTCAATTTGTGCGATAGCATCTCGTACAAGCAAGCAGTGTGTGACTTGCAGTCCTGCACGTTCAAGTGCGTAGACGACTGTTTTGGCGATTGTAGGATCGTCTTCTAACAATAATATATTTGCTGATTTAATACTAGATGCATTGTTTGTCGCCATGATGGCTTGATTCTAGTCAAACAACTACTTTATGGACAAATTCAAAGAACTCGAATCTTTCGTCGCCGTGGTCACACGCGGCAGTTTGACGGCTGCGGCGCTGGCGGAGGGCGTCGCGCCCGCCATCATGGGACGGCGGCTGGATGCGCTGGAGGAGCGGCTGGGGGTCAAACTGCTCGTTAGGACGACGCGAAAACTGACATTAACCCATGAAGGCAGTGCGTTTTTGGAAGATTGCCAACGGGTTTTGAGCGATGTAGCGAACATGGAGGCCAGTGTCTCCGCCGGCGGCGTGAAAGCGAGCGGTCACTTACGTATCACCGCGCCTGCAGGTTTTGGGCGCAGGCACGTCGCGCCCTTGGTGCCGAAATTTCGCGCTTTGCACAGCGATGTGACGCTGTCGCTCAATTTATCTGACCGAGTCATCGACATTGCGGGTGAGGGTTTTGACTGCGCTGTGCGGGTGGGCGACATGCCGGATTCGAGCTTGGTGAGTGTGCGTCTGGCGGACAACCGGCGGCTGTGCGTGGCGACGCCGGCTTACCTCAAAGCGCACGGCACGCCACTGCACCCAAGTGAGCTAAGCAAGTTTGACTGCTTGACGCTATCTAGCGATGCGTCGCAAACCCGGGGCTGGGCGTTTAGCAGCCCCAACGCTGCCGGGGAGCGCGATGTGACTTATTTGCGACCCGCAGGTCCGCTGGATTGCTCGGACGGCCAGGTGCTGCACGATTGGTGTTTGGCCGGCTATGGCATTGCGTGGCGCAGTACTTGGGAGGTGGAAGTCGAGATTGCCAGCGGCAAGCTGGTGGCGTTGCTGGAAGATTTTGCTGCGCCCCCGAATGGCATTTACGCGGTTTTCCCGCAGCGCAAACATATGGCGCTGCGGGTGCGGTTGTGGATTGACTTTTTGAAGGACAATTACAGCCAAGTTGGTTTTTTGAATAAGCAAATGAATTAAGCCATTATTTAATCACTGAGACTATATTGCAGTGATTTATACATAAAAACAAAGAGAACACGTTTTGATAGCTTTAACTTTGATCAGCGCGGCTTTTGCGCTCATAGCGTCGCTGCTGTTTATCCGCTGGGCGGGCGAGCATGCCAAGCAATATGATGCAAACAAACCACAACGTTTTCATGTGGGGGAAATTCCTCGCTTAGGCGGCTTGGCCATTATGGTGGGGCTGTTTGCGGGCTGGCTGGTGTCAGCAATGTCGGGCATGTTTGGTATTAATTTGAATGTGCAAAGCAATTGGGCACAGACTTGGCCGTGGTTTGTGTTGACCCTGCCCGCAGTATTAGGCGGTGCTTATGAGGATGTGACGCAGCGTTTGTCTGTTTTATACCGTTTGGCATTAACGGCTTTATCAGCCGCGCTGGCTTGTTATTTGCTTGGCATTAGCCTAACTCGCTTGGGTATTCCAGTTGTTGATGATTTGTTATTAGCTATGCCGTGGCTTGGAATAGCGCTTGCAGTGTTTGCAATATGTGGCTTACCGCACGCTTTTAATATTATTGATGGGTATAACGGCTTGGCGGGCACAGTTGCAGCGATGATTTGTTTGGCCATTGCACATGTTGCGCTGCAATTGGGTGACAGGCAATTAGCTGCCGTGGTGGTGTGCTTGGCCGCTGCGACGGCTGGTTTTTTAATTTGGAACTACCCACGGGGTTTGATATTTGCAGGTGATGGCGGCGCTTATTTGTGGGGTGTGGTGATCGGTGTTGCCAGCATCACACTGGTACAACGCCACAACTCAGTATCGCCATGGTTTCCTATGCTGCTACTGATATACCCAGTGTGGGAAACTCTATTTTCAATTTATCGCAAAACTGCGCGTGGCGTATCGCCTGGCGTAGCGGATGCTTTGCATTTTCATCAATTGATATACCGCCGCTTGGTTAGAGGCGTGTTTCATGACGATGCCTCACGCCGCATGCTGATGCGTAATAACCGCACGTCGCCTTGGTTATGGAGTTTTACCTTATTAACCGTCGCGCCAGCTGTATTATTTTGGGACAACACATTGGTATTGATGGCATTTTGTGCCATTTTCGTCATTACTTATGTTGCGGCTTATATGATGTTAGTGAGGTTTAAAGTACCTAAATGGTTGCGTAGATAACATGTGAAAATATTTATTAGTAAGTTATTATTCATTTTTCGATTTTACTTGCATTAATTCACGAATGTGAAACCTTACTTTACAAAGTATTGGTTTAAATATCTATTTTTATATTACATTAGCGGTTCTCTTTTCTTTTTAATTACTCTTTTATTAATCACTTAGAAAGTAACCGCCATGAGCAACTTAATAGACTTACAAAGCCAAATCGAAAAATTACAAAAACAAGCTGCAGATTTAAAATCAAAAGAATTCGCCAGTACGGTGGCAGATATTCGCGCAAAAATGCAAGCGTTTGGCATCACGATCAAAGACTTGGGCGGCAAAGCTAGCGCTAAAAAAGGCAAGGCTGGTCGTCCAGCTAAATCAGGGTCGACAGCTAAAGTTGCCAAGGTACGCAAATCTAAAGCCGCTGGCGTGCCCGTGGCAGCTAAATTCAAAGGCCCGGCAGGCGAGGGCTGGAGCGGTCGTGGTTTAACACCAAAATGGTTGAAAGCTTTGGAAGCACAAGGCCGTAACCGTTCTGAGTTTGCTGTTTAACGCAAAGCCTAGAGCTTTTAACTTTGAAATTTAGGACGAGTTAGTCGATGAATGCGCCTGAAGCACTGAAGCCCCACGATAAAGCCGAGATACTCGCCCAAGCATTACCGTATATACGCAAATACCATGGCAAAACCATGGTGATTAAATATGGTGGCAATGCGATGACAGACCCAGCACTGCAGCAAGCGTTTGCCGAAGACGTGGTGTTACTGAAGCTGGTCGGCATCAATCCTGTCGTCGTTCACGGTGGCGGCCCGCAAATTGAAGCGGCTTTGAAACGCTTAGGCAAAAAAGGCGAGTTCATCCAAGGCATGCGCGTGACCGACTCTGAAACTATGGAAGTGGTGGAATGGGTACTGGCGGGCGAAGTGCAGCAAGATATTGTCGGCCTGATCAACCAAGCAGGCGGCAAAGCTGTGGGTTTGACAGGGCGTGACGGTGGATTGATGCGCGCTAAAAAGCTCAAATTGGTTGATTTGGCCGATGCTAGCAAAGAGCATGATGTAGGCCAAGTGGGCGATATTGAGTCGATTGACCCCAGTGTGGTCAAAGCGCTGCAAGACGATGCGTTTATCCCTGTGGTCAGCCCGATTGGCTTTGGTTTGCACAACGAAAGCTACAACATCAACGCCGACGTGGTTGCCAGCAAGCTCGCCACTGTGTTGCAAGCTGAAAAGCTGCTGATGCTGACGAATATCTCAGGCGTGCTGGACAAAGAGAAAAATCTGCTGACTGAACTTTCCATCAAAGACATAGACGCTTTGATTGCTGACGGCACTATTAGCGGCGGCATGATTCCGAAAATCGCTGGTGCGATTGACGCAGCGAAAAGTGGCGTGAAAGCCGTTCACATCATCGATGGCCGTGTGCCGCATGCGATGCTGTTAGAGATTTTGACCGAGCAAGCGTTTGGGACGATGATTCGTTCGCATTGATTGATCAAATTCCCCTTCTTTAGAAGGGGTGGCGCGAAGCGTCGGGGTAGTTGCAGCGCGGCAAAGAGCTACCCCGCCCGTTGGGCACCACTTCTGAAGAAGGGGAATTTTTAAGCCCTTTAGGCTAAGACCTTTAAGCCGTTCCACCAACAGTCAATCCATCGATCCGCAGCGTCGGTTGCCCTACCCCCACTGGTACGCTCTGGCCTTCTTTGCCGCATGTGCCGACGCCGCTGTCCAATTTCACATCGTTGCCAATCATGCTGACATGCTTCAAGCACTCAGGGCCGCTGCCAATCAAGGTTGCACCTGTGACAGGGTAGAGGATTTTGCCGTTTTCGACCCAAAATGCCTCGGATGCTGAAAACACAAACTTGCCTGAGGTGATATCCACCTGACCACCGCCAAAGTTGCTGGCGTAAAGGCCTTTTTTGATGCTGGCGATGATTTCTGCTGGCTCTTTGTCGCCACCCAGCATGTAGGTATTGGTCATGCGCGGCATGGGCACGTGGGCGTAGCTTTCGCGGCGGCCGTTGCCAGTGGGTTTCACACCCATCAGGCGGGCGTTCATCGAATCTTGGATGTAGCCCTTCAAAATGCCGTCTTCAATCAGCACGTTACGCTGGGTGGCGTTGCCTTCGTCATCGACGTTGAGCGAGCCCCGGCGGTCGGGCAAAGTGCCGTCGTCCAGCACGGTGACGCCTTTGGCCGCGACTCGTTTGCCGATTTTGCCGCTGAAGGCGCTTGAGCCCTTGCGGTTGAAGTCGCCCTCCAATCCGTGGCCAATCGCCTCGTGCAGCAAAATGCCGGGCCAGCCAGCGCCTAAAACCACTGTCATCTCGCCAGCAGGGGCGGGACGAGACGCTAAATTGGTCAAAGCAGCATTCACCGCGCTAGAAACGTACTCTTCAATCAACGCATCATCAAAATACGCCATGCCCAAACGCCCGCCGCCACCGCCAGAGCCGGTTTCGCGGCGCACTTGGCCTTTGACGGTTTGCTCGGCAATGACGGTGACACTCAAACGCACTAATGGGCGCACGTCAGCCGCCAGTACGCCGTTGGCGCGAGCGACCAAAACAACGTCATATTCACTCGCCAAACCAGCCATGACTTGCTTGATGCGTGGGTCTTTGGCGCGCGCTAGTTTCTCCACTTTTTCCAGCAACTGCACTTTGGCGGTGCTGTCTAACGTGGATATCGGGTCTAAATCAGGGTAAAGGGAGCGACTTAACGCTACTTTTTTGGTAGCTACTTTGGCTGATTTA
>JBEGUP010000038.1:0-10322 GCA_041178825.1 Pseudomonadota bacterium
CCCTCAGGCACAGCCACTGGCGGCACATACACCATCGCCATCAGCAATGTGGGGCGTGCTGTGCAAGCTTTGACTTATGCCACAGACCAGGCTACGCCTGCAACGACATCTGCACTTTTAGGGTCACCCTATACGGTTACTGACACACTGCCCACAGGGATGACCTTGGCGAGTGCTCCATTGGTTAGCGGCACTGAGGCTGCAAGCTGGGCTTGTACTGGCGTCGCTGGCGATACCAGCTTTACATGCACGCGCAACACATCAGCTGGTAACATCGCCGCTGGTAACGTAACGCCAGTCGTCATGGCCAGCATCAGCGCACCTGTTCGCGTCAGTTTGGCTTCTTGCCCAGGACCATTAGACAATACAGCGGTGTTGAGCAATGCAGTGATCGGTGAAATTGTGACGACTGACAACAGCAGCACGGTGAATACCAGTATCAATTGCGCAGCTTCGTTGGTTATCACAAAAACCGATGGTAAATCCATTACCAGCTCTGGCAGCACCAATAACTATGTTGTGACGCTTACGAACAATGGCCCAGCGTCAGCAGATGGTGCAGTTGTCACTGATGTGGTGGGTGTGGGCCTCACATGTCCTGCGGCGAACGCTGTTGCATGCACAGTGTTAGCTGGTGGCGCTGTTTGTCCGGCTGGTCCATTTACTATGGCCAATTTGATGGGTGCTGGCATCACGATTGCAACACTACCTGCGACAGGGAGTGTTCAATTGGCTTTTGCTTGCACGACCAATTGAGCTTGTTGATGTTCTGAATTACTTGGGTTTAGCATCAACGACGTTGTCAGTTGCGGCATCGTCAACTTTGCCGCCCTTTTTCTCAAATTGCGCTTTCAGACCGTCATACATCTCTTTTGGTAGCAGTTTGAAAGCAAGTTTGAAGAGCAAAATCGATATCATCCCATCGTCCAACCAGCCCAGTATTGGCAACACATCGGGCACAAGATCCACGGGGCTGATGACATAGACAGCGGCTAACAAGGCCACTAGCTTAGAAATTCCTGGCGCAGCTGGGTTGCGCAGCATGGCCCAAACCATCATGATTTCTTTTTTGAATTTCCACCACAGCACGCCTAATTTCCACATATTTAATCTCCGGTTGGCTAACACAGCACACAAAACGTATGGCCAGTGTGCACGATGACAAGCTTGGAAAATAAAAAAAGGAGCCCTAGGACTCCTTTTTAAACAACTTTTGGTTTATGCCGTGACATTAATCACGCTCACCACCGAAAATGCCTAAGAGTGACAAAAGGCTTTGAAACACGTTAAAAATATCCAAATACAAAGACAAGGTTGCACTGATGTAGTTTGTCTCGCCACCGTCGATGATTTGTTTCAAGTCATACAGCATGTAAGCGCTGAAAATACCAATCGCTGCAACAGACACAGCAATCATGGCAGCAGAAGAACCTACCAACACGCCAATAATGGAGCCAATCATCAACACAATCGCACCCACAAACAGCCACTTCCCCATGCCGCTCAGGTCACGTTTGATGACGCTTGCCAACGAAGCCATCACAAAAAACACGCCAGCCGTGCCGCCAAACGCTGTCATGATCAAGGATGGTCCATTGCTATAGCCCAAAACGCGAGAAATCAAGCTAGATAGCATCAAACCCATGAAAAATGTGAAAGCCAACAGCACTGGCACACCAGCAGCAGAGTTCTTAGTCTTCTCAATGGCATACATGAACGCAAAAGCGCCACCCAAGAAAACGACAATGCCCATCCAACCGCCCATGAACGCTTTGGTGATGCCTGTGCTCACGCCCAGCCAAGCGCCTAAGACGGTCGGAATCAAGCTCAGCGCCAGTAGCCAATAGGTGTTGCGCAGCACGCGGTTGCGTGATTCGGCACTGACAGCAGAACCGAAGCTGGTGTTATTTAGAATTTGTTCAGACATTCGTTTTCTCCCATAAATCCTGCAAATATGCAGATGAAGCGGATTTTAGGGGTTTTTTGCTTAAATCAAGTGTTTAGTCGAATATCCTATTAAATATTGGAGAATAATTTGTAGAATTGGGATATGAAAACCAAACACACCCTAGAGAGCTCGGACCTCAAACTCATCGCAGCTGCCGCCGAGGCGGAAGCACTCAAAAACAACTGGGCCGTTAGCATCGCCATCGTTGACGACGGTGGCCATTTGTTGCATTTCAACCGCTTAGATGGCGCACCCGTGATGTCTGCCACCATGGCACCTGCTAAGGCGCACACAGCAGCTATGGGCAAACGCGAAAGCAAAGTTTACGAAGACCTGATCAACGGCCCACGCGTCGCCTTTTTAAGCGCCCCAAATTTGCAAGGCATGCTCGAAGGCGCAGTGCCGATCATGAAAGACGGTCAATGCCTAGGCGCTGTCGGGGTGAGTGGTGTGAAGTCTACGGAAGACGCACAAATCGCCAAGGCCGGCATTGCAGCGATTGGCTTGTAATCAGTAAACTAATCGCTCTGGCCGGATCTCCTGCAAAATCGTTGTTGCAATCTCTTCGATGGATTTTGTCGTTGTGCTCAGCCAGCGTATGCCGCTTCGGCGCATCATAGCCTCAGCCTCATGCACCTCAGCCCGGCAGTTTTCTAGGCTGGCGTATTTGGAGTTGGGGCGTCGTTCGTTTCGGATTTCACTTAAGCGTTCGGCCTGAATCGTCAGCCCGAACAACTTCTTTTTGTGGGGGACGAGGGCGGGTGGCAGCTGGTGGCGCTCAAAATCTTCGGGGATCAGCGGGTAATTGGACGCTTTCAGCCCATATTGCATGGCCAAATACAGCGAAGTCGGCGTTTTGCCGCTGCGGCTCACACCCACCAAAATCACGTCAGATTGCTCCAAATCGCGGTTCAACTGCCCATCGTCATGCGCCAGGCTAAAGTTGATCGCCTCAATCCGGTCGTGATACGCCTTGCTCTTGCTAGCGTCGCTAAACCGGCCAACGCGGTGGTGCGATTTGATGCCCAGCTCCGCCTCCAGCGGGTTCACAAACGTCGCAAACATGTCCAGTAGCATGCCCGTACAGCCCGCTTGGATGACGCGCAGCACCTCCATGTTCACCAGTGTAGAAAACACAATCGGCTTCTTTCCCTCAACCTCAGCCGTATGGTTGATCTGCCGTACCACCTGATGCGCCTTGTCCACCGTATCCACAAACGGCAGCCGCACATGCCGTGGTTGCATATCAAATTGCGCCAAAATGGCGTTACCAAACGTCTCAGCAGTGATGCCAGTGCCATCGGAGATAAAGAAAACAGTGCGGTCGGACATGGTTTTATGATTTAAGGGGTTAAATATGGCTCTAGACAGCGTATTTGTTGCCTGAGCAGCTATTAAAAGTATAGTAAATGATTTTCAGTGTGATTTTGAACAAATTTTACGCCGCTGACCCTACAATAGCGCTTAAATCATCGCGATTCACCCGAATTTCCACAATTTTTCCATGCAAGCCGTTTTGCCCCTTTTTAAGCTACAAAACCAACAACAACAGCACGCCATCCGTGGATATGAGCCTGCTTGCATGACTTTGCCCGTTGCACTAAGACTAACGTTAACGTGGCACTTTCGGTTTTTAAACTCTGGAGCTTCCCTATGTCAACACTATTTAGCCCGACCGCACTGGTCGTTCCGTTTGAGAACCTGAGAAACGCTGACGTCGAGTCAGTCGGTGGTAAAAACGCCAGCTTAGGCGAGATGATTTCGCAACTCCCCACGGGCGTGCGTGTCCCGACGGGGTTTGCCACAACAGCCCACGCTTTCCGCGAGTTTTTGAAACTCGGCGGGTTAGATGACAAAATCAATGCTTTGTTGAACGCGCTCAACACCGAAGACGTGCGCGATTTGGCCAAAGTTGGGGCGCAGATTCGTGCCATGGTTGAGGCGCAGCCGTTTTCACCGGAGCTGGATGCAGCCATTCGTGGTGCGTTTAAGACCTTACAAGGTGACAATGCAGAAGCGTCATTTGCGGTGCGTTCATCTGCGACTGCTGAAGATTTGCCAGATGCGTCATTCGCCGGTCAGCAAGAAAGCTTTTTGAACGTGGTCGGTATCGACACCGTGCTGCACAAAATCAAAGAAGTGTTTGCATCGCTGTACAACGACCGCGCGATTTCATACCGTGTCCACAAAGGCTTTGCCCATGCGGATGTCGCGTTGAGCGCGGGTATTCAGCGCATGGTGCGATCTGACAAGGGTGCGGCGGGCGTTATGTTCACGATGGATACCGAGTCAGGCTTCGACCAAGTCGTTTTCATCACCTCTAGCTACGGCTTGGGTGAAACCGTGGTGCAAGGCTCGGTGAATCCAGACGAGTTTTATGTACACAAACCGATGCTAGCAGCCGGCAACCGTGCGGTGATTCGCCGCAATTTGGGTTCCAAGCAGATTCAGATGGAGTTTGCCAGCCCAGCCGAAAAAGAGGCATCGGGCAAATTGGTCAAAACGACGGATGTACCGATTGATTTGCGCAACCGCTATTCGTTGACGGATGCTGAAGTCGAGCAATTGGCCAAATACGCCATGATCATAGAGGCGCATTATGGCCGCGCGATGGATATTGAGTGGGGCAAAGACGGTTTGGATGGCCAGCTTTATATCTTGCAAGCGCGCCCAGAAACGGTGAAAAGCCAAGCGGCAGGAAAGGCTGAATTGCGCTACAAACTCAAAGGTTCGAGCGCTATCTTGGCGCAAGGCCGAGCGATTGGTCAAAAAATTGGCACAGGACGCGTGCGCTTGGTGCACAGCGTTGACGAGATGGACCAAGTCCAGCTAGGCGATATTTTGGTCACCGACATGACCGATCCGAACTGGGAACCGGTGATGAAACGCGCCAGTGCGATTGTGACCAACCGAGGTGGCCGCACCTGCCACGCCGCCATCATTGCGCGTGAATTGGGCATTGCCGCTGTGGTGGGCTGTGGCGATGCGACCGAGATGCTGAAAGATGGCACACTGGTGACGGTGAGCTGTGCTGAAGGCGACACCGGTTTCATCTACGACGGTTTGCTGGAAACCGAGGTGACCGAAGTGCAGCGCGGTGTGATGCCGGAGATCAAAACCAAAATCACCATGAACATAGGCAACCCGCAGCTGGCTTTTGATTTCTGCCAATTGCCCAACGCGGGTGTAGGTTTGGCGCGTTTGGAATTTATCATCAACAACAACATTGGCGTGCACCCTAAAGCGATTTTGGACTACCCAAGCATTGATGCAGATTTGAAGAAGGCGGTGGAATCAGTCGCTCGCGGCCATGCTTCTCCGCGTGCGTTTTATGTGGACAAAGTGGCTGAAGGCGTTGCCACGATCGGCGCGGCATTTTGGCCTAAGCAGGTGATTGTGCGTTTCAGCGATTTCAAATCCAACGAGTACCGCAAGCTGATTGGCGGCTCCCGTTACGAGCCAGAAGAAGAAAACCCAATGTTAGGTTTCCGTGGTGCTGTGCGCTACACCAGCGAAGAGTTTGGTGAAGCGTTTGCGATGGAATGCCAAGCCTTGAAACGCGTGCGTAACGAGATGGGTTTGACCAACGTCGCCGTGATGGTCCCTTTTGTCCGCACCTTGGGTCAGGCTGCCAAAGTCACCGAGTTGTTGGCTAAAAACGGCCTGAAGCGCGGTGACAACGGCTTGAAAGTCATGATGATGTGCGAAGTGCCAAGCAATGCTATCTTGGCGGATGCATTCTTGGAATACTTTGACGGCTTCTCGATTGGCTCTAACGATTTGACGCAGCTGACGCTGGGCTTAGATCGCGACTCTGGCTTGGAGTTGTTGGCGGCTGATTTTGACGAGCGTGACCCAGCTGTCAAAGCGATGTTGACTCTGGCTATTCAAGCTTGTAAGAAACAAAATAAATACGTTGGGATTTGTGGCCAAGGGCCTAGCGATCATCCAGACTTTGCGCAATGGTTGGTGGATCAAGGGATAGAGTCGATTTCTCTGAATCCCGACAGCGTGGTGGCTACTTGGCAGGCCTTAGCGAAATAATTGGCTTCAAGTTCGTCCTAGAATGGGCTCTTAATAGCCAGTTCTAGGTCGTTTATAGGTAGTAACCTTTAGTAGTAATGCTGTTGTGGTGAATTAAACTTTTAAGTCACCATGATTACAGTCACTTCTTCCACACCTAATCAGCAATCTGGGCCAGAGCCATCGCGGTTGCGCATCAGTTTGTTGGTACTTTGGCTGATTGCAGCATTTGGCGGGGTTTATTTTGCGCGCAGCATGTCGTGGGTTATCGCGGGATGGCCATTCAATTATTGGTATGCCTCGCAAGGCGCTGTTTTGTTATTTATTGGCATCATTGCTTTGTACGCTTGGTGGCGCAATAAAACGAGTCACGATGTTTCTGTGCACACCTGGGAGACAGTTGCATATTCTGCTTACAAGATGCGTTTGCACCGCATCATGGGTATTTATATTTTAGGCGTGCTCGCTTTTTTAGGAATTATGTTCGCAGCCGAGCGCGCAGGTTTGCCGCGCTACTGGTTGGGGGGTATTTTTTTAGCAGCAACGATTGGTCTATACGCCTGCATTGGTATTTACAGCCGTACAGCTGAACCCAGTGAGTATTATGTTGCTGGACGACGCATCCCGTCCATGTACAACGGTATGGCTACAGCGGCAGATTGGATGAGCGCTGCATCTTTTATAAGTTTAGCGGGGGGCTTGTATTTGCAAGGCTTCTCTGGTACTCCTTCGCAACCAGGAGGATTGGCTTATCTATTAGGCTGGACTGGTGGTTTTTGTTTGATTGGTTTGCTGGTAGCCCCTCATCTACGGCGCGTTGAGGTTGATACTATTCCAGATTATTTTCAACTACGCTTTGGCGGTAAATGGCCACGTTTGATTGCTGCTTTGGCGGCGGTATTGTGCTCCTTTACCTACGTAGTGGCGCAAATTTATGGGGTAGGGTTGATCACGTCTCGCTTAACAGGTGTGCAGTTCGAAATTGGTATCTTGCTTGGTTTGGGCGGTGTGTTGGTCTGTTCGTTCTTGGGCGGCATGCGTGCGGTGACGTGGACACAGGTCGCGCAGTATGTCATTATCATTCTGGCATTTTTGATACCAGTTTCTTGGTTGGCTTACAAGCAACTAGGTAACCCGATTGCTGCGGTGTCTTATGGACAGCAGATTGCAAAAATCAGTGCTCTGGAAGATGGGTTAATGCATTCCACAGCTGAGATTTCTGTGTTGCAGGAATACGCCCGTCGTGCAAGCACCTATGAAAACAAGCTTTTAAATATTGAAGCTTCGTTAGCGCAGGACCACAAAGATGCTCAGGCGAAGTTGCGATTGCTCAACGTACAGCGTGCGGATGCATCCGTGATTTTTGCAGCCTCGCGTGAATTGGCTGCATTGCCTAAAGATGTTGTTTCTGCACGCGAAGTGTGGTCGGCAGCGATGCAAGATTATGCGGAGCGTGCCAAGCCGCTGGCGGGCATGCCGAGGCATGCGCAGCCCTTTGCGGGCAATCCTGAAGGCTCTAAGAGTGAACAGCAATCTTTTCAATCATCAAGACTCAACTTTTTAGCATTGATGTTTTGCTTGATGATTGGTACGGCTGGCTTGCCGCATGTGTTGACTCGCTATTACACAACGCCTAGTGTGGCTGAGACGCGCAGTTCGGTTGCTTGGTCTTTGTTTTTTATAGCTTTACTGTATTTGTCTGTACCTGCGCTAGCTGTGCTGGTGAAATACGAAATCATGAGTCACTTAGTTGGCCTTAATTTTGACCACTTGCCCACCTGGATAGCGCAATGGTCAAAAGTAGATTCAACCTTGATTTCTGTCAGCGATGTTAACGGCGACGGTATTTTGCAGTTTGCTGAGTTACGTATGGGGGCGGATATTGTGATGCTGGCTACGCCCGAGATAGGTGGGCTGCCGTATGTTGTGTCTGGTCTGGTGGCTGCTGGTGGATTGGCTGCAGCGTTGTCAACGGCTGATGGTTTGCTATTGACGATTGGCAATGCACTAGCACACGATATTTACAAACCCAAACAGCTAGGCTCGAACAGTGCCTTGCACCGTGTGATGCTCTCTAAGTTTACCTTGATGCTTGTGGCGCTTGCTGCCGCTTATGTTGCATCGCAACGACCCGCTGCTATTTTGTCACTAGTGGCTGCTTCATTCTCTTTGGCGGGGGCCGCTTTTGTTCCAGCTATGGTTTTGGGTATTTTTTGGAAACGAACCACAGGCATTGCCGCAGTTTGCGGTATGTTGAGTGGTCTGTGTATGACTTTGTATTACATGATCATCCATTCAGCACCCGTGCGTGCTGCTTTGGGTAGCCAGGCGCCTGCACTTTGGTTTGACATCGCACCCATTTCAGCCGGTGTTTTTGGAGTTCCGGTGGGTATTTTGACGGTGATTGTTATCAGTTTAATGGTTCCAAATCGGACTACCGGTTTAAAACAGCATATAATCTAAGGCTTTCCCTTGCCACACCGCTACAGAACGCTGGACTCAATTCTGAATCTGGCTGTCATGTAGACGCAGCGGGTGGCTTTATCCCTAAAGGAGTGTCTATGCGTCATTATGAGATCGTTTTGTTGATCCACCCGGATCAAAGTGAACAAGTTCCAGCTATGCTGGAGCGTTACAAGGGCATGATTACCGCTGGCGGCGGCAAGGTGCACCGCGTTGAAGATTGGGGCCGTCGTCAGATGGTTTACCAAATCAACAAGCTGTCAAAAGCACACTACCTGTGCGTGAACATCGAAGCTGACCAAGCCGTGATGGCTGAACTTGAGCATGCGTTCAAGTTCAACGATGCAGTTTTGCGTCACCTCACTGTTTTGCGTAAAGCGGCTGACACAGCACCATCAGCAATGATGAAGACTGTTGAGCGCGAAGAAACACGTAAAACCCAACAATCAGAATACGCTGCTTAATTTAGCTGCACAAAATTTTTAATATGAGGGTGTGAACCAACTTGTTTTAACTGCGTGTCTTGTTGAGGTTTCTCCTCTGCGATACACACCAGCCGGATTGCCAGCCTTGAATTTTTCACTCGAAAGTGAAACAGAAGTTCAAGAAATGGGAAACAAAAGGCAAGTTAAAGTAAGTCTGAATGCAATCGCTATCGGCCATCTTGCTGAATCTATCGGCAAACAAGCTTTAGGCAGCGTTTGGAAGTTCACCGGCTTTTTAGGAGCTGCCCGCCAAGGTAAAAATGTTGTGTTTCATATTCAAGAATTTGTTGCCATTTAATTTTTAATCATTTTTTAGGAGTCCATCATGCCCGGACCAAAACGTTTTAACAAAGACAAGCGCCCAAAGCGCCCAGCACAAAATTTGTTGTTCAAGCGCAAGCGCTACTGCCGTTTCACGGTGGCTGACGTTGTCGAGATTGACTACAAAGACGTCGACACATTGCGTGATTTCATCGCCGAAAACGGCAAAATCATTCCAGCGCGCTTGACTGGCACACGTGCCATTTACCAGCGTCAACTCAACACCGCTATCAAACGTGCGCGTTTCTTGGCTTTGGTCCCGTACAGCGACCAGCACCGCATCTAAGGAGTAGTCAACATGCAAATTATTCTATTAGACAAAGTTGTTAACGTCGGCAATTTGGGCGATATCGTCAAAGTCAAAGACGGCTACGCACGTAACTTTTTGATCCCATCAGGCCGCGCTCGTCGTGCTACTGAATCAGCGAAAAAAGAGTTTGAAATCAAACGCGCTGAATTAGAAAAGCAAGCTGCTGCTAAATTGGCAGACGCACAAGCTCAAGGCGAAAAACTCGGTGGCACGGTCATCAAGTTGACGCAAAAAGCTGGTGTTGACGGCCGTTTGTTCGGTTCTGTGACCAATGCAGACATCGCTGAAGAATTGGGCAAACAAGGCTACAAAGTCTTGAAGTCACAAGTTCGTATGCCAAATGGCCAGATCAAGGTTGTTGGCGACAGCACCGTGACTGTGTCTTTGCACACTGACGTGGTTGCTGAAATCACCGTGACTGTGTACGGCGAATCTGCTTAATTAGCGGTTTCCCCCTCACAAAAGGCTGCCGAGTGCAAACTCGGTGGCCTTTTTTATTGTGTTTTTAGTTTTGAAAGTTTTACACACAATTTAGTTGTTTATACAGAAGTTATACAGAAGAAAACCATGGGTTATACACAGCTTTTCATGTGACTTTTACGTTCGTTCGTATTACTATTTAGGGTTAGATTCAAGGAAATTCATGTCAGCAGTTATCCCTACGGACGCATCGCTCGCCGATATCAACCACGCCATGCAAAGCGCTGCAGAAAGCGACACACATCACGAAGACATACATAGTGCGGTGGTAGGCGGCGATTTTGGTGGTCGC
>JBEGUP010000039.1:0-10280 GCA_041178825.1 Pseudomonadota bacterium
GTAAGTATTGAGGTGAAACGCGAGGCAGCTTCAGACCTAGGTCTTGGCGTGTCGCAAATTGCCTCTCAGTTACGCACATTGATTGCTGGTGTCACTGTAGGGACGTGGCGCGCAAGCGATGACCAAACTTATGATGTCAATGTGCGTCTTGAACCCCAATCACGCGACACGCCACAAGACATTGAACGTTTACCGTTCACCATTGGCACAAATGCAGATGGTACGTCACGCGTGATTCGACTGAGCCAAGTTGCAACCGTCAAAGAGTCTACTGGCTCAAACCAAATCAACCGCCGAGATTTGACGCGCGAAGTTGCCATCAACGGCAATGTGTTCAATCGCTCTGCGGGTGAGGTTTCAGCCGACATTAAAGCCATACTAGAAGGTGTGAGCTTCCCACCTGGTTACCGTTACCAGTTTGGCGGATCTACCAAAAACATGAACGAATCGTTTGCCTATGCAATATCGGCGTTGGTACTCGCTATTGTGTTTATCTATATGGTATTAGCCAGCCAATTCAAGAGCTTTTTGCAACCTTTGGCGTTGATGACCTCGCTGCCGTTGACCTTGATTGGGGTTGTATTGGCACTGCTGATGTTCCGCTCTACTTTATCCATGTTCTCAGTCATCGGTGTGGTGCTGTTGATGGGCCTCGTCACCAAAAACGCTATTTTGTTGGTGGATTTCGCCATTCGTAGTCGTGAAGAGGGCTTAGAGCGCACGGAAGCCCTGCTTTTAGCCGCCAAAGTGCGTTTACGCCCGATTTTGATGACCACTTTGGCGATGATTTTCGGCATGGTTCCCTTGGCTTTTGCCTTGTCTGAAGGCTCTGAACAACGTGCGCCCATGGGTCAAGCTGTCATTGGCGGGGTAATTACTTCATCACTGCTGACGCTGGTAGTCGTTCCCGTGATGTATTGTTATATGGATGATTTGGCGAATTGGGCGATGCGTCTATGGCGTAAACCTACGGTAAAGCTGGAAAAAACCAGCTAACACCGTATTTATAAACGCATAAAATCAATTTATCCCATTTTTAATTTTATTTAATTGACCATTGGTAGCAACACCAACAGCAAGCAGGAATACAAAACATGAACATCGAACAAGCCCGTTTCAACATGATTGAGCAGCAAATCCGTCCTTGGGATGTGCTGGATGCACACGTACTGCAACTGCTGGCGGCCATCAAACGTGAAGATTTTGTACCTTTAGCGCATAAAGCACTGGCTTTTGTGGACATGGAAATTCCGCTGGGCTCATTGGCTTTGGGTGAATGCATGCTGTCGCCTAAAGTCGAAGCACGCATGTTGCAAGACCTGCAAATCCACAAACATGAGACAGTTTTGGAAATTGGCACGGGCTCTGGTTTTACGACGGCTCTGCTTGCGCATCGAGCACAGTTCGTGACAACGCTAGAGATTAACGCTGAATTAGCAGCCAAAGCCAGTCAAAACCTTGAACAAGCGGATGTTTACAACGCCAAAGTCATCGTTGCAGACGGCAGCAAAGACTTGAGTAGCTATGGCCGCTTCAACGTGATCGTGCTGAGCGGCTCAGTGGCTCAAATTCCAGCAAACACCTTAAATATGCTCGCCATCGGTGGGCGCTGCATAGCGATTGTGGGAAACGAGCCCGTTATGCGTGCTACGTTGGTGCAACGCGTATCTGAAACAGCTTTTGAAACCAAACAAAGTTGGGACACTGTCGCCCCTCGCTTGAGCGGCTTTGCAGAAACACCACGTTTTCAGTTTTAATGCTTTAAAAAGTATCACTAGGAACACTATGAACGTACGCTTCCCCCAACTTACTGGCCTGGCGCTAGCAATGTTGACAGCCAGTGCACTACCTGTACAGGCGCAAAATTTGGCGGACTTGTACCAATCCGCGCGCAGTTACGATGCGGGCTACCAGTCAGCTTTGTCTGCGGCAAGCGCTACTTTGGCGCGTGGTGAACAAGCCAAAGCGGGCATTTGGCCAACGGCTGGTTTTCAAATGGGTGCTTCGCGTTCGTTGCTGGATGTGGCTAGCGCTGCAAACAACACACATTTTGGTGGTCAAAGCGCCACGTTAACAGCCTCTCAACCTTTGTACCGCCCCAGCAATTGGGTGAACTATGAGCAAGGCGAAAAACAGACGTTCATTGCCAAGGCACAGTTGCAAGTTTCTGAGCAAGATTTGATCATTCGCACGGCGCAATCGTATTTTGATGTTTTAGCGGCTTTAGACACTTTGACGTTTGTTCAAGCGCAAAAGGCAGCTGTGGCGGAGCAATTGGCTTCTGCTAAGCGTAATTTTGAAGTGGGTACTTCCACCATCACCGACACCCGCGAAGCGCAAGCGCGGTTTGACTTGGTAACAGCACAAGAAATTGCGGCTGAAAACGACGTGCGCGTCAAAAAAATGGCTTTAGATCAATTGGTTGGCAAAAGCAATGTGGAACCCAAGCCCTTAGTCATCCCATTAACACTACCGCAGCTTGCGCCTAACGATGTGAGCCAATGGGTTGCCGCAACAGAAGCCAGCCATCCTAGCATCACACAAGCACGTTTGGCATTGGAAGTAGCTCAGCTTGAAACCACCAAAGCGGAGGCGGGACACAAACCTACACTTGACTTCAATGCCAGCTACGGCGCAAACCGTAACCAAGGCTCAGCCACCAGCTCGGCAAGCACGCGCAGCACTTCTGGCACAGTAGCATTGGCTTTTAACATGCCACTTTTTGCAGGTTTTGCGGTGCAAAACCGCATCAAAGAAACTTTGGCATTGGAAGACAAAGCACGATCTGACTTAGATGTTGCCAAGCGCACCGTCGCCCAAGCAACCCGTGCAGCATTCTTTGGTGTGCAGTCTGGCCTCTCCAGCGTCAAAGCCTTTGAAGCGGCAGAATTCTCTACCCAAAGTGCCTTAGACGCTAATAAGCTGGGCTACCAAGTGGGGGTGCGCATCAACATTGATGTGCTGAACTCGCAAAGCCAGCTGTTCCAAACCAAGCGTGATCTGGCTAAGGCGCGTTACGACGTTTTGCTGGGTGGGCTCAAACTGCGGCAAGCCAACGGTACGCTTAAAGCCGAGGATTTAGCGTCTGTTAACGCTTTGTTGGCAAAGTGACTTAACTAAATAATTAGCTAAATCAATTAACTAAGTATTTCTACCACGGCTGTTGCTGTTTTCTCAGCAGCACCCTGGTGTGCTCTAGCAAACTGTAGTGCGGCAGCGCGTGCTACATCTAAGGCAGCCCTGCTCTCAATCATTTCGCTGACTGTATCTACTGCTTTAGGCATTGAATCCACAGCAAAGGCTGCGCCTGATTCAATAGCCAACGCAGCGGATTCCGAGAAATTGAAGACCGATGGCCCCATGACGACTGGGCAGCCACACGCGGCGGCTTCGATCAAGTTTTGACCACCCAAAGGTTCAAAGCTACCACCCAGCAATGCGGCATCACTCATGCCGTAATACAAAGCCATTTCGCCTAAGCTATTGCCAAGCCAGATCGTATTTGCTTCGGCAGTATCCGGTTGATCTAACCACGCACTGCGCTTAGAGACATTAAATCCATGCTGCACGATCAATGCGGCTACGTCCTCAAACCGCTGTGGATGGCGCGGCACAATTAGCCATTGCACGTTAAAGGTGGGTTTTTGCAAATATTGCAGCAAGGAAAGCTCTTCTCCCTCACGCGAGCTGGCAAACATCACCACGGGTTTACTGAAGGCTTCGCGCCAGAGCTTACCTTGAACTAGCAGCACCCCATCCACAACGGCATCAAACTTGAGATTACCAAAAACACCGGCAACGGGTGCGCCCAATTTGGCAAA
The DNA here is from genome assembly GCA_041178825.1 of Pseudomonadota bacterium. Taxonomy (GTDB): domain Bacteria; phylum Pseudomonadota; class Gammaproteobacteria; order Burkholderiales; family Burkholderiaceae_C; genus Aalborgiella. The sequence continues at coordinate 3,822 of JBEGUP010000039.1, forward strand.
CCTGTCCGCATCCGCTGCACTTTGCGGCCAAACAGCAGTTAAAGATTCGTAAGCCGGACGCGCCAGTACATCAAATTTTTTAGTCTGCACATATGTTTTTTCACTTAGGCGCGCATTGGCAATGACCAGCGGGACCTTGTATTTGGCACACGTAGCTGCCATGTTCGGCCACAGCTCGGTTTCCATCATGATGCCCATGCGTGGCTGGAAATGCTGAATAAACCGATCTGTCACCGCTTTGGTGTCCCACGCTTGCCAGACTTGCACATCGCCGGCTCGCAATAGTCTTGCACCCTCTGCACGACCTGTCGCAGTGCCGTGCGTCAAAAGCAATTTCATGCCTGGAAGTTGCTGACGCAATGCCGCTATCAACACGGCTACGGCACGCGTTTCGCCCAATGAAACTGCGTGAATCCATACAAATTGTTGGTCTTTCGGCAGGTTATGCACGGCTGGCTGCTGATATTGGCCAAAACGTTCATCAATATTGACCAAATAACCCGGCTCAGCACGTCCGCGACGAGCCAGCTTCAACCGCAAAAGCGGCTGCGCGCACCACACCGCTGCTGAATAGAGAGACAAAACGAGCTTGTTCATGGCTGGCTAGAAACCGAATTAGCGGCTAACCAAGCCTGCCAAACCGCGTCCACCGACGGCGCAGGCTGCGCAAACACGCTAACTTGCCGAGCGCCAACTTTTAAATCACCTGACCCAATTGGCCCAGTCCGCCAAGCCGTGTCAAAGTTATAGATTTGCACGTGCGGCAAATCTAGCGCCACCGCCATGTGGCTCAAACCACTGTCTACACCTACCACGCCAGCCGTGCCAGCAATGGCATCGACCAAGACATCTATGCCCAAACGCGGCCAAACCTCAGCCGTACCTTTATCCTGATTAAGTTGACTTGCAATATCTTGGCTTCGCTGTTCTTCTGCCGCGCTACCGTGCGCCAAAGCTACACCAAAACCTGCTGCATTGAGGCGATGCCCCAAAGCAACCCAATGACTCACAGGCCAGAGCTTGTCTTCGCGTGAGCTGCCATGTGCAAAAACGACAGTTTTTTTCTCATCAAATTTTGCTATGCTATTAATAGCTGTTGAGGCAATATTTACGCCGGCTAGAAGCCTATATTTAGGTGTAAAAATAGCATTTTCAGTTAATTTATACCGCAACGCTTGCGCACAAACGAGCCGCGCACGCTGGACGGCATGTACGTGCGGTGCTAACTGAATTGCCTCGTCCGCCAACCAGCGTGTGGGCGCTTCATAGCTTGAACCATCTGTGCGGTTGGCCATGGCATAGCGTTTACCTGTGGATGATAGTTTTGCGAGTTTTGACACAACGGCTGATTTGGTCAGCCCCTGCAAATCGATCACCGCGTCGTAGGTCTCACGCTGCAAATCAGCTGTAAATGCGCCCCAAGCTTGTCTTGTTTCAGGCGAGAGAAGCGCTTTTCGCCATTTGCGCAGCTCACAAGTGATGACTTTGTTGACACCTTCGCAACGTCGCACCACACCTGCAAACGCGGCCTCGACTACCCAGTCAATCTGCGCATCTGGCAATGCCGTTTTGATGTCGTTGACCACTGGCAGCGTGTGCAGCACATCGCCCAGCGAGGAGAGTTTGACGAGGAGTATTTTCAACCGATCAGCCGCTTTAATATTTAGCCTGCAATTGTAGGTGTCATTTAGCCGGAAACAGTGCATGGGTATGTCCGAAAATGGCTAATTCAGCGTGACAAACGGCGTATGATTTAACCATGGACACCGCCAACAATGCCACCGCCTGCTACCAAGCATTGAAAGCCCGCGATGCGCGATTTGACGGCCGGTTTTTCGTCGGCGTCAGCTCCACCCGTATTTATTGCCGCCCCGTTTGTCGCGTCAAGCTCCCCAAATTTGAAAATTGCAGTTTTTTCGACCATGCCGCCTTGGCCGAGAGTGCGGGTTACCGCCCTTGCATGCGCTGCCGTCCAGAGCTAGCGCCGCGAAGCCTACCGTGGTCAGCGCAAGATGCCAGCTGCACCTTGGCGCTGCAAGCGGCGCGGTGGTTGGACGAACCTTTGGCATGGGGCGAAGCCAGCCCCTCCATTTCCCGTTTAGCGGCACACTTGGGCGTGTCTGACCGCCATGTGCGGCGATTGTTTGAGGCGCAATTTGGCGTTTCACCGTTGCAATACCTGCAAACGCGGCGACTTTTGACGGCCAAACAACTGCTCACCGACACGGACATGCCCACATCACACATCGCGCACGCCAGCGGCTTTGCCAGTGTGCGGCGCTTTTCAGATGCTTTTTTGACGCATTACCGACTCAACCCCAGCGCGTTGCGAAAAGCTGTGCGCAACCCTGTAAAAACAACGCCTCAAACAACGAAAGATTGGCCTTCTAGCACAGTCAAACTGAGCTACAGACCCCCGTACAACGTCCAGTGGATGCTTGAATTTCTCAAAAAAAGACAATTAAATACTACTGAATTTATAGCGATTAAGGCAATAAACATATCGGCTGCATGGTCTTTTTCATATGCTTTTGGCGATAGCACCTACACTGGCTGGCTAAGTGTTGAATTTCACCCCACACAACCCACGCTACAGCTAAAAGTAAGCGACTCCCTGCGCCCCGTGCTGCCGCAGGTTATTCGGCAAGTTCGTGCTTTGTTAGACTTGGATGCTGATCCGATGGCGATCAACAGCGTGCTTAAAAGCAGCTTCAAGGACGATGATGCCACTGCAGGCATTCGGGTGCCAGGCTGCTTGAATGGCTTTGAATTGGCGGTTCGGGCCATTTTGGGGCAGCAAGTCACAGTCTCGGCTGGACGCACCTTTACCCAGCGCGTGGTGGATGCATTTGGCACCTCGATTGAGACACCCTTCCCTGAGTTGACACGGCTTTTTCCGACACCCGAAGCACTTGCGGCAGCAAGCGGCGAAGCTTTGGGAAGTCTAGGTATCGTTAAACAACGTCAAGCTGCGATTGTGGCTCTGGCACGAGCTGTTGCCAGTAAAGAGCTGGCATTGCATCCAGGGGTTGATATTGACGCCACAATGGCAAAATTGCGCGAACTGCCCGGTGTGGGTGATTGGACAGCGCAGTACATCGCCATGCGTGCGCTGCGCTGGCCAGACGCATTTGTTGCGGGCGATGTGGCACTTCACAAGGCGATGGGGCTGCAGCATCAAACGCCCGCTCTGAGTCCCACAAAAACGGCTACAGCTGCATCGGACGCTTCACAAGCTTGGCGACCGTGGCGCAGCTATGCGGTGATGCGGGCTTGGACCTCATTAAATTGAAAGTTTTTATGAAACATGACCCCAATATTGTTTACGCCGAGTGTCCAAGCTCACACGGCAACTTGTATCTAGCAGCTACTCCACAAGGCTTGGCCGGCATGTGGTTCACAGATCAGCGCCATTTGCCCGATGTTTCAAACTGGCAAAAGCGTGATGACATCAACCAACAACAAATCCTCAAAGAAACCCAGCGGCAATTGCAAGCGTACTTTGCAGGCGAATTGAAGCAGTTTGATGTACCGCTAGATCTATCTGCCGGCACACCTTTCCAACAAGCCGTTTGGCAGGCGTTATTGAAGATTCCTTTTGGCAAAACCACCAGCTACGGCGCGTTGAGCAGCAGCATAGCCAAACCTTTGGCGGTGCGCGCGGTGGGTACTGCCATTGGGCGCAATCCCATTGGCATCATCGTTCCGTGCCATCGGGTCGTCGGCGCGGATGGCTCGTTGACGGGCTATGCGGGTGGTTTGCACAGAAAAGAAGCTTTTTTAACGCTTGAAAGTGCATTGGCGGGATCGGCACGCTCTTTGCAAGGCATACTCTTGTGACATGAAAAAATCAGTATTTATCGAATTCTTTGTCTTAGCAGCCATTTGGGGGGCATCTTTTTTATTCACACGGGTGGCCTCTGCCGAATTTGGTGTTTTCCCAACCGCCGCCATGCGCGTCGGCATTGCCGCAGCGGTGATGTTGCCTTTTTTGCTGCGTAGTGCGCATTGGGGCGCGTTTAAGCAGCACGCCAAGCCGATTTTGTTTGTGGGTTTACTCAATTCAGGCATTCCATTTGCCTTGTACGCCTATGCTGTGCTGTCTATCACCACGGGTTTGTCGGCTATTTTGAATGCGACCGTGCCACTGTTCGGTGCGGTGGTGGCATGGCTGTGGCTGAAAGACAAGCCCTCCGCCTCGCGGGTTTTGGGGTTGGTTGTCGGGTTTGTCGGTGTTGCACTGCTGGCGGGTGACAAGGCCAGCTTCAAACCCGGCGGCACAGGCTGGGCGATTTTGGCTTGCTTGCTTGCCACGTTATGCTACGCCTTGGCAGCGAGCTTTACCAAAAAATACCTGATGGGTGTGAACCCGTTGGCCACAGCTACGGGCAGTCAAATAGGCGCATCGCTAGGTTTAGCAGTGCCCGCGCTGTGGTTTTGGCCTACCCAAACACCCAGTTTGCATGCTTGGGGCGCATTGGTGGTGATGGCTGTGCTGTGCACCGCTGTGGCTTATGTGCTGTACTTTCGCTTGATAGAAGCTGCCGGTCCAGCCCGAGCATTGACGGTTACGTTCATGATCCCCGTTTTTGCCATCATTTACGGCGCGCTGTTTTTAGGCGAAGACATCACGCTTTGGATGGTGGTGTGTGGGTGTGTGATTGTGTGCGGTACGGCGTTATCGTCAGGGCTGTTGAAAATTAAAACATTAGAAAATTTGAAAAAGCAAGTTACAACACCATGACCTGGCATGCGAATCTAGACATCAATTACGCCTTTGAAACCAACAGGACTGTGGCGCGCTATGTGCACACAGGCCCTTTGCGCATTCTGCAAAGTTTGTATCCTGAAGGTGATGCCATTTGCCACAACGTGATCGTCCACCCACCTGGCGGACTGGTGGGTGGCGATACCTTGGACATCACGGTGGATGTTGGTGAGGGCGCGCATGGTTTGATCACCACGCCGGGTGCGACGCGGTTTTTCAAATCTTTGGGTGAGTTGGCTTTGCAACGCACGCACGTGAATCTACGAGCCAATGCGAAGCTAGAGTGGATGCCTTTAGAAGCGATTGCCTATGCTGGCTGCCAAGCTGAAAACAGGTTGACCATGCAACTGGCACCCAGCGCAGAAATGATAGGTTGGGACACCACAGCACTGGGTTTACCAAATGCCAATTTACCCTTTGATCTTGGTGTTTTCACACAGCACCTAGAAATGCCCGGTGTTTGGCTTGAGCGTGGGCGGATTGATGCGAGCGACGACAGGTTGTTGAACAGCCCGCTCGGGTTTGCTGGGTACAAGTGCATGGCGTCGATATTTTTCGCAACGGGTTCTGCATCAACGCGAGAACGCAGGGAAAAAGCTTTAGATGCAGCTCGTGCTGTGCTGAATGCTCACCCACTGAAACTGACTTCTGGCGCAACATGTCCTAACGATCACGTCGTGGTGGTTCGTGTTTTAGCGCCTTTGGTTGAACCGGCTGTTAACTTGTTAAAGCAAGTGTGGGCAGCTTGGCGACAAGAGCTTTGGCAGATCAAACCGAATGCTCCGCGAATATGGTCGATGTAAAAAGGGCTATTCAAACGGGCTATTTAATCTCTTGAGTTTTAAATAGCCACTAATTGCCGCACGTCGTTAGCTTTCATATCTTTGCCCAAACCGCGAGCAATAACCTCACCACGCTCCATCACGATGTAGTCGTCAGCCAACTCTTCGGCAAAATCGTAGTATTGCTCAACAAGCACAATCGCCATGTCGCCACGATCCGCCAACATGCGGATAACACGGCCGATGTCTTTGATGATGCTGGGTTGAATGCCTTCAGTCGGTTCATCCAAAATAAGCAGTTTGGGTTTTGCAGCCAAAGCGCGCGCGATGGCTAGCTGTTGCTGCTGACCACCAGACAAATCACCACCACGGCGTTTGATCATTTGCTTCAACACAGGAAAGAGTTCATACAACTCTGGCGGCACCGGCGTGCTGCTGCTTTTATAAGCCAAGCCCATCGCTAAGTTTTCTTCCACCGTTAAACGTGCAAATATCTCTCGCCCTTGCGGCACAAAGCCAATGCCTGCGCGTGCGCGGTTATAAGGCGTTGCGTCTTGAATCGCTTTGCCATCGAATTCAATGTTGCCAGTTTTGATCGGTACCAGCCCCATCAAAGACTTCAGCAGCGTCGTTTTTCCCACGCCATTGCGACCTAAAACCACGGTCACTTTGCCAAGCTGCGCTTGCAGGCTGACGTCGCGCAAAATGTGCGAGCCACCGTAATATTGATTCACATTAGAAACTTGAAGCACCATGTTGTTATTCTCCTAGCGCCCTAAATAAACTTCAATCACCCGCTCGTCTTGCTGAACTTCGTCTAGAGTGCCCTGCGCCAACACCGACCCATCGCACAGCACGGTGACAATTTCTGAAATCGAACGGATAAAACTCATGTCGTGCTCAACCACC
>JBEGUP010000040.1:0-10269 GCA_041178825.1 Pseudomonadota bacterium
TTTGAAGGTGACCAACCCTGGCAACAGCAAATCCGTCGTCGTCCGCGTGAACGACCGTGGGCCTTACATTCGGGGGAGATTGATTGACTTATCACGGGCTGCTGCCGACTTGATCGGCATCACCCGTAGCGGAGTGGCTCGGGTCGAACTTGAAATCCTTAAACCTTAAACCTTAAACCTTAAACCTTAAACCTTAAACCTTAAACCTTAAACCTTAAAGATTAGTTTTTAGCGATCTCGCCCGCTTCAATGGTGATGATGCGCTCACACCGCGCGGCGATTGACGGGTCATGCGTCACCAAAACCAGCGTGGTGCCCAGTTCGGCGTTCAGCTCAAACATCAACTTCATGATGCTATCGCCCGTGGCATGGTCCAGGCTACCGGTGGGCTCGTCAGCCAGCAAAACAGAAGGTTGGACGACAAACGCCCGCGCCAAGGCAACGCGCTGCTGCTCGCCGCCGCTCAGGGTTTTGGGGTAGGCGTTTAGGCGGCTGCTCAGCCCAACCCGTGCCAACATCTCGGTTGCGGCTTTGCGGGCGTCTTTGCGACCTGCGAGTTCTAAGGGCAACATCACGTTTTCTAAAGCGCTGTAATTACCCATGAGTTGGAAGCTTTGGAAGACGAAACCTAGGCTTTGCGCTCTTAACAAGGCTCTGGCGTCTTCATCGACGGCAAAAATGTCTTGCCCACGCAGGCGAACCGTGCCTTTGCTGGGGGTGTCCAAGCCCGCAATGATGGACAATAAGGTACTCTTGCCAGAACCGGACGCGCCCACGATGGCGCAGGTTTCCTTGGCCGCCAGCTGGAAATCAATATCGCGCAAAATGTCTAGTGTGCCCGTTGAATCGGTGACTGACTTGAACACATGCTCTACGGCAATAATAGAATCTCTCATGCAACAACCTTATTCAATGATTTCAAAATTAGCTTTCATTTTTCTAGCACTTTACATGGTGACCGTGTCTGCATTTAGCAAGACCGCTGATGTAAAAGCAAAATCAAACATGCAACCCGTGCGGATTTTGGTCGTCGGCGACTCGCTCAGTGCTGAGTATGGCTTAAAGCGCGGCAGCGGCTGGGTCGCGTTGCTAGAAAACCGTTTGGCTGAGTCGGTGAATTGGAATGAAAAGTCCAAAAAAAACAACAATAACACTACTAAAAATATAGCTGCTCAGGCAATAAATACAACGGCTATAGGCGAAAATACATCTAAAATAGCACCCGATTTCACTGTTATTAATGCCAGTATTAGTGGCGATACGACTTCGGGCGGTCGTTCGCGGCTTGCGCCACTGATTGACTTGCACCACCCCACCCACGTCATCATCGAGCTGGGCGCAAACGATGCTTTGCGTGGCCTGCCAGTGGCGAAGACCGAAGAGAATTTGACCGCGATGGTGCAAACCGCGCTGAAATCCAAGGCCAAAGTGCTGCTGGTTGGTATTCAAATTCCGCCAAATTACGGCTCAGCATTCGCCAAACAGTTCACTGAAGTCTTCCCCAAAGTAGCCAAGGCCAACAAAGTCGGATTGGTGCCGTTCATGCTGGCGGGGGTTGCTGATACCGCCGACGCAACCAAGCTGTTTCAAGCAGACCGCATCCACCCCACAGAAGCTGCGCACCCTATTATTTTGAACAACATTTGGCCTGAATTGCAAAAGCAGCTCAAAACACCTACAAAAACCACCGCACCAGCCAAAAAATGAGTTTGACCCCCATCCCTGCAGCAGAAGCGCTGCAACAGCTAGACTGCTTTGACACCATCATCGATGCCCGCACCGAGGCCGAGTTTGACGAAGACCACCTGCCCGCAGCGCTGAACTGGCCGACGCTGAACAACGCCCAGCGCATTGAAGTAGGCACAACCTACAAGCAAATCAACGCGTTTGAGGCAAAAAAACGTGGCGCAGCGATGGCCGCGGCAAATATATCGGCGCATATCAACGCCCATGTGATTGACAAACCACGCGACTGGAAACCGCTGACTTACTGCTGGCGCGGTGGCAAGCGCAGTGGTTCGCTGTCGCTGATTTTGAGTGAAATTGGCTTCAATGTGCGCATCATTGACGGCGGCTATAAGGCGTTTCGGGCGGCGCTGGTAGAAGATATTCCGCGTTTGGTCGAGAAATTGAACTTCATCGTCATCTGCGGCCCCACCGGTTCGGGCAAAACACGGCTGTTGCAAGCTTTAGCTGCCATTCCTGCGTCTGAAGACAACGCAGCGCCGCAGGTACTCGATTTAGAAGCACTGGCAAACCACCGCAGCTCCGTCCTTGGTGTGCTGCCAGGCGTGCCGCAGCCCACGCAAAAAGCTTATGACACATTGGTTTGGAATGCATTGCGCCATTTTGACCCAACACGCCCTGTTTACGTGGAAAGCGAGAGCAAAAAAGTCGGCAATGTGGCTGTGCCTGTGTCCTTGATGGACAAAATGCGCAGCAGTCCTTGCTTGAACCTGCAACTTCCTATGGAAGATCGTGTGACGCTGCTGATGGAAGATTACGACTTTTTCGTTCAAGACACGGCGTTTTTCTGCGACCGTTTGGAAGCGCTCATTTCAGCGCGTGGCCATGACGTGGTGAACCGCTGGCAAGCGTTGGCACAAGCGAACGACTGCGAAACAGTGGTGCGCGAACTGCTGGTTGATCACTATGACCCGGTGTATTTCGCATCTATGAAGCGTAATTTCAAGCAATATGAGCAATCGGTGTTAATTTCACCAAGCGACCATTCGCAGCAGGCCATGTTGCGATTGGCGCACCAACTGAATCAAGCAAAAACCTAGACTATTGCACAAAATAGCGATTTTTTGTTGCAAACGTTTACAAGTGAGTAGGTTTTGAGATTATGCTCACGCGCCATTCTCTGATTTTGTCTCGATCCCACTATTTGCAACCACCTTAAAGGCGTACATACATGTTTTCAATTAATCAATTTCGTGCAGCGACTTATTTACCAGTGGCTGTTGTGGTTTTAGGATTACTCAGCCTATCTGGCTGTGCGAGCAAACCTGAGGTAGTTGTCGCGCCAGTTGCAGCGGCACCAAAAGCCGTTATTTCCATCGATCAAACACCACGTGGCGTGCAGATTCCGTTGCCCAACACGGTCTTGTTTCAGTTTGGTAAAGCTGATTTGAACGAAACAGCTGCAGCACCTTATTTGGACAAAATTGCCGTTTTACTCAAAACAAAATCCACCAAACAAATTGCTATTGAAGGTCACACAGACAACGTAGGGTCACTGCCATCAAATCAAGCTATTTCACTTGCAAGAGCAAAGAGCGTACAAAGCGCATTACTAGCCCGTGGCGTGCCGCAAGAGCGCTTGCAGGCCGAGGGTTTTGCATTCCAGCGCCCAGTGGTTTCTAACAGCAACGAAGAAGGACGTGCATTGAACCGCCGTGTTGACATCATCATCTTGGATGAAAAGGTTGAAAACATCACTGCCGGTGAGCCAGCAAATGCGTTTGAGTCCGCTTTTGCAAAATTAAAGTCCATGGTTGACGCTGGTTTGGTCAAAGCACTTTAAGCGCATCGTTCATCTCATTGTTTAGCTACTACTTTCTAAGTATTGACGCATCCTATATGCGTCATCTAACATATGCTTTGCCATCATGTTCGTAAGAAATTTAATGCTACAATTTTTGTTTTCGAACTCTTTTTCAGGACATTTTTTCTATAATTTAGCTATAAAAAATATAGCATTAGATCTAATATCGACCTAAATATTTTGGCTATTTATTTTTATGCTCTATTTTTAATGAATAGATATTTAGTCTCACTTTTTTGAGAAAAGATACGAAATGATTTATTTCAGTAACGCTTTGTCACCTTCTGAGGTGACGAGATTATTGCTAGACGTGTGTCGTGTTCGGTACGATTTATCGAATGAAACACACAACTTCAAACCGTCACACATTGGCACAATGGTCAGGCATCTTGATAGCTATTACTTTGGTAGCAAGTTATAACTTAATGCCCATGAAAAAGCAGTTGTATAAGATGGACCAGACGGCACGCGGTGTTGAAGTTAAATTGAACAATAACGTCATGTTGTTTGAATTTGGCAAAGCTAATCTCAGTCACGCGGCAACTCCCTACTTAGATAAATTGGCGTTTTTAATTATTTATAAATCATCGAAACAAGTTGCTGTAGAAGGCTTTACAGACAATATCGGTGGCATTGAAGTCAATCAAGCGCTCTCAAATGCGCGAGCCAAGGTTGTAAGCGAAGCGCTACAAAAGCGCGGCGTTCCAGCCAAGCGTCTGAAGTCTGCAGGACTTGCTTTTCACAGACCTGTGATGTCCAATAGCCTTGAACAAGGGCGCGCTTTGAATCGACGCGCTGAAATCACACTACTTGATGAAACCGTTGACAAGCTGACGGATGAATCAAGCAACAATACATTTCAACTGGCATTTTCAAAGCTTAAAAACATGGTGGACCAAGGTGCAATACGTCCCTTGTCTTGATTTTTAAGATTAAACTCCTCAAATACTTTCAGTCGCTTTCCCAACTGGCTTTTTAACCATTTATTTACCTAACAAATCCTTCATGCTAAATCGTCGTCATTTTTCTAGCGTCATGGCTGCCGGCTTGGCATCTCTGGGCACACCAAGTTTTGCTCAACAGCGCCCCAAGCTAGCCTTGGTATTGGGTGCTGGCTCAGCACGAGGTTTCGCACATATTGGCATCATCAAGGCTTTAGACGCAGCTGGCATCAAACCTGACTTGATTGTTGGCGCAAGCGCTGGTAGCGTGATTGGTGTTTTTTATGCTGCAGGCTATACCGGCTTGCAAATGGAAGACGTGGCGATGAAAGTGCGCGATGCGGACGTGATTGACGCTGCGGCCAACACCAAGCGCGGCTTGGTGGGCGGCGAGGCATTGCAAAAACTTATCAATAACTTTGTGAAAGACAAACCCTTAGAAGCTCTGAAAACACCATTCATCGCCATGGCGACGAATCTCAAAACGGGCGACCCCGTGCAGCTGCGTATTGGCGACTCTGGCCAAGCAGTGCGGGCTTCTAGCAGCATGCCTGGCGTGTTTTTACCAACAATGATTGGCGGCATGGAGCTGGTAGACGGCGCTATCAGCAGCCCCCTACCCGTTTCAGTAGCGCGGCAGATGGGTGCGGAAACGGTAGTGGCGATTGACGTAGGCGCTGCACCACAAAACGCGCATGCAACCGGAATTTACGAGATTGTGATGCAGTCATTTGAAATCATGGGGCAGTCGATTTCAAAGCTAGAAGGTCAAAAAGCGGATGTACTCATCAAACCCGCTGTGGGGCAATTTTCAGGCTCAGACTTTAGCAACCGTGCACAGTTGATTGCAGCGGGATACACGGCTGGTCAACGCGCGATTGAGCAAATCAGATTAGCGCAAAACGGCAACTATAGAAAACGCAAATAAGGCTTCTGATAATTACGCGCCATCCGGTTAAACAGCTGAGGTGGGAGCATCTGGCTGATCCGTTGAAGGTGGCGTATTGTCTTGCAAGCCATCTTGCGGTTCGCCTTCAATCGGGTCGCCCACTCTTAAACCTGATTTAAGCTCAGACTTCATCTTGAGCTTTTCCTCTTTTTTCTTCTTTTTCGCGAGTTCTTTTTGACGCTTTTCGAAGCCGTAATTAGGAGTTGCCAAGGTGTTCTTTCAGGTAATTTGTCGAGATCAGTCAAAAACTGACTATGTCTCTGACTTTAACAGCTTATTGCGCCTTCTTATTGCAATTTAATTGAACGCAGCTTGCATGGCCTGCACCAAATCAGCCTGTAAATCCTCAACAGCTTCCAAACCAATCGAAAAACGCACCAAATGACCAGATTTCAAAGCATCAGGTAATGTGCCGCCCCGAATTGATTTCACGTCATACGGCACAACCAAGCTGACTGGGCCGCCCCAACTGAAACCCAGCTTGAAAAGTTTCAAAGCATCACAAAACGCATCCACCTGCAGGCTGCTGTATTTGCCATCAAGCATGATACTGAACAAACCAGCAGCATGGTCATTTTTGCAAACGGCTTTCCAATGCACATGCCCAGGCGAGCTTTCAATCGCAGGATGTAGCACCTGCACCACTTCGGGCCGCGTCGACAACCAAGTTGTCAATTGCCGCGCAGCCGTATCATGCGCTTTGTAGCGCAGCGCCATACTGGGCAAAGAACGCAGCACAGATTGAATGTCGTCAACGCCCACATGGTAGCCCATGCGCATGTGGCACAGCTTGATGAGCTTGAACAAAGCGTCGTCGCGCGTGATGACGCTGCCCATCAGCACATCGCCGCCACCGCTGGGGTATTTAGTCAAAGCGTGCACAGAAATATCAGCGCCTAAATTTGGCTCAGTTTTTGGCGCAATGTCAAACGGATTGAACGCCAACCCCGCCCCCCAGGTGTTGTCTAGCGCGGTCAAAATGCCTTTTGATTTGCAAATTTTGAGTAACGCAGGCAAATCTGGAAACTCCATGGTGATGGAGCCTGGCGCTTCGAACCAAACCAATTTGGTTTTGGGTGATATTTTGCTTTCTAAATCCTGCGGATTCATCGCGTCGTAGCTGGCAAAGCTGATACCAAAATGGCTCAACTCGCCACCGGCTAAGACTTTGCTAGGGCCATAAACATTACTAGGCAGCAGCACTTCGTCGCCAGATTTCAGCAGGGCAAAGTTAACCAAGGCAATAGCAGCCAATCCGCTAGGCACTAAGCTGCAATACTTACCACCCTCCAGCGTACACAGCCTCTCTTCTAGCAAAAAAGTAGTTGGCGTGCCTTTTGTGCCGTAGGTATATTGGTGCCCCAACTCATCAAAGTAGCGCGCACGCATGGCTTTGGTCTTGGGAAAAAAGATGGTGGACGCTTTGAACACACCAGGCTGCGGTGCGCTGTAGCCCTCAGGCGGCTGGTAGGGGTGATGGATAAGTTGCGTTGTTTTATCCATCATGCCGTCCCAAAAAATACTAAACTAATGCTATTTAAACCGACCACTTCGTAATCAAATTCTCAACGCGCGTTGAGTCGTAACCTTCAAACGGCTGGTGGATCCACGGGTTGGTCGGCAAATGTTCAACCGAATAATCCGCCTGAAAAGCAGAAACACCCTTGGTCCACAACACGGCGCTTCGCAGCTCGGTGATGGGTGCGTAGTTGTTTTTCAACTGGTCAATCACCTTGATCAAGGTGTGGCCGGTATCTGCCAAATCATCCACCAACAGCACTTTGCCAGCGATTTCGCCTTTGGGTGTGGTGATGAAGCGGGCGATGTCCAAATTGCCTTGCTGCGTACCGGCTTCGGCGCGGTAAGAGCTGGTGGACATGATGGCCAAAGGTTTGTCAAAAATGCGCGACAAAATGTCGCCTGGGCGCATGCCACCGCGAGCCAGACACAAAATAGTATCGAACTGCCAGCCGGATTGGTGGATTTTGATGGCGAGTTTTTCAATCAGATTGTGGTACTCGTCATAGCTCACGTACAGGTGTTTGCCGTCTTCAGTTAACATTTTTCGTCTCCTATATTGAAAGATTTTGAATAATAAATACAACTTAAGCTATTAATTTAATAGCTGCTCAGGCAATAAATACGCTGGCTACAGCGATATTTAAGAATATCAATTCAGCATTTCTTTAAACCACAAACGGATGTTTCATCATGATCGTGTGGTCACGGTCTGGGCTGGTAGAAATCACATCAATCGGCACGCCTGTGACCTCACCGATGCGCTCTAAGTAGCGCTTTGCATTAGGTGGCAGCTTGTCGTACTCAGTCACGCCGACGCTGGATTCAGTCCAACCAGGCATGGTTTCGTAAATCGGCACGCAGCGCTCGATATCGTCCGCACCCATAGGCAAGATGTCAATCGTCTGGCCGTCCAAGGTATAGCCAACGCAGAGTTTCAGCTCGGTCAAGCCGTCTAAAACGTCCAATTTGGTGATGCACAAACCGGTGATGCCGTTGACTTGGGCAGAACGCTTCAACAGCGCCGCGTCAAACCAGCCGCAACGGCGGTAACGGCCGGTCACCACGCCACGCTCAGCACCGACGGTGCTCATGTGGTGGCCCGGTGTGCCCTCTTTTTGCCATTCCAATTCGGTTGGGAACGGGCCACCACCCACGCGGGTGCAGTAGGCTTTGGTGATGCCCAGCATGTAATGCAGCAGGTTCGGGCCGACGCCAGAACCCGCTGCCGCATTGCCAGCCACGCAGTTGCTAGAGGTCACAAACGGGTAAGTGCCGTGGTCTACATCGAGCAACGTGCCCTGCGCACCTTCAAACAACAGGTTGACACCGGCTTTGTGGGCATCGTTCAACTCACGCGACACGTCCGCCATCATCGGTTTGATGAGTTCGGCTTGCTTCATCGCATCGGCGTAAATCGGCTCAAACTCTAGCGCAGGAGCGCCCAAATACGTGGTCAGCACATGGTTGTGCAAATCCAGCAGTTCGCGCAATTTAGCAGCAAAACGTTCTGGGTACTTCAAATCTTGCACACGCAGGGCGCGGCGGGCGATTTTGTCTTCGTACGCAGGGCCAATGCCTTTGCCGGTGGTGCCGATTTTCTCAGCACCCGTGTTGCCACGTTTGACTTCACGGGCGACGTCGATGGCTTCATGGAAAGGCAAAATCAGCGGGCAAGCCTCGCTGACGCGCAGGCGGGAGCGAACTTCAACGCCAATCGCCTCCAGACCCGCGATTTCTTTGAACAAATGCGCGCAGTTCAACACCACACCGTTTCCGATGTAGCATTTCACGCCTGAGCGCATGATGCCGCTTGGGATCAGGTTGAGAGCCGTTTTCACGCCGTTGATAACCAAGGTGTGACCCGCATTGTGACCGCCTTGAAAGCGCACCACGCCGCCGGCGCTCTCTGTCAACCAATCGACCAGCTTGCCCTTGCCTTCGTCACCCCACTGGGTACCGACAACGACTACGTTACGACCTACTTTGTTCATTGCACTCATCAAATTACCTATGCTTTATTTAAATTTTTTGAATTAAACCGCTTCTAAACTGCTTGTATGACCCACTGCTCCGTCACCTCAACCAACTCACGGTCACAGTCAAACTCATCTACTTCGCTCTCGTGCCCAGGCAACACGCACACCACGGTTTCGCCCACATCGCGCAAACGCTTGATCGCGGCACGCAAGCTGGCTGATTCACCCCAAGGCGCACGAATCGCCGCTTTGAGTGGGCGCGGCGCAACGGCACTGACCAGTTCTTTGACATCCAAGCTGAAACCTACCGCTGGGCGATTGCGGCCAAACACAGCACCGACTTCGTCGTAACGACCGCCACGTACCAATGAATCCGGCGCACCTTCAGCATAAATCGCAAAACGAGCACCACTGTAATAAGCGTAGCCGCTGAGTTCAGCGAGGTCAAAAGTAACTTTAGAGCCGTTGATTTGCGATGCCAACCATTTTAAATTTGATAGCGCCTCAGGCAGTATATCCGCCGGCTGCAGCACTTTTAAGGCCTCGTCTAGCACCTTTTCATCGCCATAAAGCTGTACTAATGCTATCAAACTCTCACGAGCCGCTTTTGGCAAGTTTTTGGTCAACGTGGTCAGCTCACTGACATCTTTATCCGCCAAAGCCGCATGAATTTGGCTCAGTTGCGACGCTGGTAAAACAGTTTGAATACTGGCTTCGGACAACAAATAGCGCACAATCCGCGCATCTGACATATCCACGCTCAAATGACTGACTTGGGCAACTTTCAAGCAATCCAGCGCCAGTAAAAGCGCCTCTAAATCTGCTTCACGACCTTCGTGACCATAGATTTCTGCGCCAAACTGAAGTGGCTCACGCGTTGCTTGCGGGCGGTCTGGGCGGGTGTGCAGCACGGGGCCGGCGTAGCACAGCCGGGTGACGCCGGCACGGTTCAGCAAATGCGCGTCAATGCGGGCAACTTGCGGCGTGGTATCAGCGCGCAAGCCTAAGGTGCGGCCTGAGAGCTGGTCCACCAGTTTGAACGTCTGTAAATCCAGCGCCTCGCCCGTACCGGTGAGTAGTGATTCCAAATGCTCCAACAACGGCGGCATCACCAGCTCGTAGCCATAGCTGCGGGCGGTGTCTAGCAAACTGCGACGGAGTTCTTCGATGTGCCTAGCCTCGGACGGCAAAACATCGGCAATGTGATCTGGCAGCACCCAAGCGGACATGGCAATTTGTGACAGGCTGTTAAAACGTAGATTTTACAGGGTAAGTGAGCCTGAACTAGAGCTGTTTTGCCACAAATAGCCCACTGAGGGTGCAAACCTCGTA
>JBEGUP010000041.1:0-10860 GCA_041178825.1 Pseudomonadota bacterium
CGTCGTAAAAAAACTCCATGTTGAACAAGCCGTGTGTGTAGCCCACCGCGTTTAGGAACTTGCTCGCTACGTCTAAGGCGCGGTTTTGGATATCAGTAGGCAATTTGCTGGGATAGTCAAACCGCATAAACGCTTGCGTACCAGGGTACATGATGGAATCGACCACGCCCAGCGGTTGGATATTGCCCTGAAAAGCGATACCGTCTAGGCTGTATTGCTGCGCAGTTTCGGAATTCGCTGGTTCTTCCAAAATCATGCTGTGCGCTGTTCCAGCCAGCGGTAAGATTTTTTTGGCGATGCGCTCAAAGGGTTCAACCAAGCGTTTGATCACCCACAGCTCATACGCGCCAAAGCGGGTGAACTGGTGCAATTCGTCTTGCGATTGCACGGTTTTGGCTAGTACTGAGAACGCGGCTTTAACAGGTTTGACGAATGTGGGATAACTCAAACCATCGGGCACAGGCTCGCCATAGGCGGCGGGCATGCGCTGAAAGGGTACGCTGGCCTCTGGGCAGATTTGCTGCAGCACTTGGCGGGCATACAGCTTGTGCTGGCAGGCGACCACAGCGGCGGGCGACGTGCCTGGCCAGCCCATTTTTTCGGCCAGCATGGCGGCTGCTAGGGTGCCGAATTGCTCGTGTTGGGAGGCGACCGCCGTCCAACCTGCACTTTTGGCTTGTTTGGCGAGCTTATTGACGAATTTATCTAAGTCAAACAACACCAAATTCGCGTTGCTGGGGAAAGAGAACAAGTCAAAGCCACGGCTAGAAAATGCATTTGCCCAAGTTTGCCCTTTTTGAGCGTCGTAATTGAACAAAAGCAGTGTTTTCATATCAGGCTATACGTTGGCTGCAGGTCATTAGATTCAATAGATTCAGGGTTGAACAACCACATCAGCCACGAAGCCCAAGCTGGTGTCTTGCGTGTTGTCGGCGTCTGCTCCCACAATGATAGCGGTTACGGCAGGAACGGTTGGGGATTCAGCGCCAAATGCTTTCAAAAAATCGTCGGATAAATTTCGTTTGTGCGTCTTCCAAGTTTTCAGAGGCGACGAGGTATTGTCCAAAGCCATGTAGCGTACCCGCGCTGTGGTGGGGCTGTGGTGGATGCTGCCCAACTCTTCGGCGTTCGCCCAGACGTAGCATAGGGTAGCGGTGGGAAGCTTTTCGCGGCTGAAAAACTGCACAAATTTGAACAAAGCCCGCTCGCCCGCTGGCATGCGGTCGGCTGGCATGTCAAAACTGGCGCACACTTTGATGGCGGCGTCTTCAGTCACCTTGGCTTTGAAGCTGGCTTGCGGCAGGGCTTTGTCTAGCCGCCATTGAAATTCAATGGTTTTTGCCGCCCCTGCCCACGGGTGCGCTACCGTTCCCCATGATTTATCAGCCCGCAAACGCAGTATTTTTTTGCCATCTAGCGGGTGAACATCAATAGCAGTCAACGGTTTGGCATAGCGCTCTGGCAGGGCGATATATTGCCAAGGTGCGGGTGCTGTTGTGCCCGTTGCTGACGAAAAGGTTGTCAATTCAGCTGCAGAAGCTGCGTTAACAACCAGTGCCAAAAAAAAGAACTTAACGGCCTTGGTCATTCAAAGACCAGTCGTAATCCAAGTGGCTAATTGATACCGTTTTGGCACGAATTTGCGCTTGAGCGGCTGCGTCTGTGCTCAAAACGTCCGCGTATTTGGCGAAAACGTCTTCAACTTTGCCAAATCCTTTGTAACCTTTTTCAAAGTCGTCTTTGAACCATTTGAAGATGCTAGAAACTTGCAGCTTGCCATCGGCAAAGCGATTACGTGTTTTGTCACCTACGAAGCGTGCCATGCCAGTGTCCAATTGCGCGTCTAACTTGCCTGCGGTAAAAGCCTCAGGCGGAAGGGCAGGGCAGCCAATGCTGGCGCAGACGATGGCGACGTGAATGCGTGGGTCTTGGTAGCCACCGTTCACAATGTTTTTACCGGTGGGGCGCAGCTTGTCGTGCTCAATCCAGTCTAAATTACGCTCTTCGCCTAAGAGTTTGAAGAAAGGCTTTTTCCACGGGCTGGTCACAAAACTGCCTAAGTCTTTGATGGATTTGACGTCGGGGTATTTGGTCAAAATCAGCTCAATCGTGAAGGCGTTGTAAGCGTTGATCAAAAACGCCATTTGCTGCTCTTTGTTAAACGTGGCGAACTGGGCAGGGGTGACGGCGCTAAAGCTGTCTAAGGTTTTGGTCAGCTCGGCACGCTCTGCGGCAAAACCTTTGTAGTTGACGCGGCTTTGTTTGTTGTCGGGCAGCCATTTGACATGCTTTTTGAGCTGCGCGTCGTAGGCGACGTAATTGTGGTCAAATTTTTGATCGATTGACTGTGCAAATACGGTTGTAGCCGGCGTAAATACTGCCAGAGCAGCTATAAATAGCATAGCAAAGAATGACCTAAATACGTGGTTAGATTGAGTATTTAAAAATTTCATAAACATCCTAAAAGTTGACATTCAAGCTCTGCGCCAATCGTGGTATTTCTTCACCCATTCCAGCAGTTTGACGGGCTGGTGCGCGCGTTTCCACTCGCCAGCGACGTATTTGTTACTCTCAGCTAGAGTGGGGTAGGCGTGGATAGTTCCCAGTATTTTGTTGAGTCCCAAGCCGTGTTTCATGGCCAAAACATACTCTGCCAACAAGTCGCCAGCATGGACGCCCACGATGGTGACGCCTAAGATTTTGTCTTTGCCTGGCACGGTCAGCACCTTGATAAAGCCATGCGCTTCGCTCTCAGTGATGGCGCGGTCTAGGTCGTCAATGCCGTATTTTGTTACTTCGTAGGCGATGTTTTGCGCTTTGGCCTCAGATTCATTCAAACCGACGCGAGCCACTTCGGGGTCAATAAACGTCGCAGCGGGGATGATGCGGTAATCGGCTTTGAATTTTTTGAACGTGCCAAACAGCGCATTAACCGCCGCATACCACGCTTGGTGCGCGGCAGTGTGGGTGAACTGGTAGGGCCCAGCCACATCGCCAGCGGCGTAAATATTGGGGTAAATGGTTTCTAAATATTCGTTGGTATCGACCGTGCGCTGGGTGGGAATGCCCAAGTCTTCCAAGCCATAGCCTTTGAGTCGTGCGATGCGGCCTACAGCGCAAATCACCTCATCGTACTCAATGCGTTTTTCCACGCCAGCATGTTCAACAACCAAGGTTTTCACGCCATTTGCGCTCTCAAACCGCAGCGCTTTATGCGATGTCAGCACCTGCACGCCATCGCTAGACAGTGATTTTTGGGCGTAGGCGGACACTTCTTCGTCTTCCCGAATCAAAATACGTGGTGCCATTTCTACTTGCGACACCACAGAGCCGAGCCTTGCAAAGCTTTGAGCTAGCTCGCAGCCAATGGGCCCGCCCCCCAAAACGACGAGGCGCTTGGGCAGGGCGTCCAGCTTGGCAAAAGCGTCCCACAGGGTGTCACTAGTCACATAGCCAGATTGTTCAATGCCCGGCAGTGGCGGCACGACAGGGCTGGCACCGGCGGCGATGACGATGCTACGCGTGGTCAGCGTTTGCTTTGTACCGTTGTTTAAGGCAATTTCAACTGTCCAAGGGTTGACGATTTTGGCGTAACCTTCCACCACATCTACACCCAAGCCGGTGAATCGCTCCACACTGTCGTGCGGGGCAATGGCGGCAATGATGTCGTGCACACGCTGCATCACTGCTTTGAAGTCGAAAGCGGGGGAGGCTGTTTTTAAACCGTACTTGTCCGCATGGCGCATTTGGTGCGCTAGTTTGGCGGATTTGATGATGGCTTTGCTCGGCACGCAGCCAAAGTTCAGGCAATCACCGCCCATTTTGTGGGCTTCGACCAAAGTCACTTTCGCTTTTACGGCTGCGCCAATCAAGGCTGTCACCAAACCACCCGCACCCGCGCCAATCACGATGAGGTTGCGGTCAAAAGTTTTGGGTTTGACGCTGTTCCAGCGGGCGTAAACTTTGCGTTTTTTGAAAATGTCGAGCACTTTTTTCATCACCAGCGGGAACAAACCTAGCAACACGAACGAGCCAATCAAACCAGGCGACAAAATCGAGCGTAAGGAGTCGATTTTGGCGATTTCAGTGCCCGCGTTGACGTAAGCAACCGTGCCCGCCAACATGCCTAATTGGCTGACCCAAAAGAAGGTCAAAGTTTTCATTTTGGTCAGACCCATCAGCACATTCAGCACAAAAAACGGAATCAAAGGCAGCAGGCGCAGGGTGAACAGGTAAAACGCGCCTTCTTTTTTCATGCCTTTGTTCACATCTGCGAGTTTTGCACCAAAGCGCTTTTCAATGCTGTCACGCAACACGTAGCGGGAAATCAGCATCGCTAAAGTTGCGCCTAAAGTAGAAGCGAAAGACACAACCACAGTGCCCCAAATCAAACCAAAACTTGCACCTGCAGCCAGTGTCATGATGGCTGCTCCGGGCAACGAGAGGGCAGTGATGGCCACATAAATAGCAAAAAATACGGCGGTGATGAAGACAGGGCGTTCGTTGTACAGCGCTGAAAACGATTGCTGGCTTTCTTTGATGTAGGCAAGGCTGAAGAATCTGCCTAAATCAAACACGAAAAAAGCGATGGCCGCCGCGATGACGGCGAGCAAGATGAAGAGTTTTTTCGTGTTCATGTGGGTAGTACGCCGTTCATTAATGTTTGGATTCCGTGATTTATTTTTAATTTTGTATCACTGAGTCTGATTTGCGGTCTTGATTCTTACATTTTTCTCAGCTAAGGTGTTGTTTCGTTGTTATTCATGTATTTTTAAACTAGGAGTTTTTATGACAGTTGCTAAAGTTATCGAGATCATTTCCTCAAGCAAAAAAAGTTTTGACGATGCTGTCAGCACTGGTATTGCGAAAGCATCAGAATCAGTGACGGGGATTCAGGGTGCTTGGATACAAGATCAAAAAGTAGTGGTTAGCAACGGAAAAATCACAGAATATCGCGTTAGCATGATGGTTACTTTTGTTGTTGCAGAGACAAAAGCAAAGGCTAAAGCACCAGCCAAGAAAAAATAAGTCGTTTATAGAAACAACTAAATCATTTCTTCATAAACCGCTGAACGCTGAGCGCTTTCACTAGGCGCGGGTTCAGCGGCAGTTCTTCACCTTCGCATAGCGCTACTAATAGTTCTGCGCAGAGTGGTGCAAATGTCAAACCGCGCGATGCCATGGCAGTGCAAACCCACAATCCCGGTAAAACTTCACCTGCAACAGGCAGTCTGTCAGTCGTTGCACACCGTATGCCAACCCAGTTTTTCACCAAACCACGCTCAAACTCAGCTTTGAGTTGCGTAGCGATATCCGGGACAAGATTTTCTAGACGTTCAAAATTCTCGACTTGATCGCGAATGCTTGGCTCTAGACTCAGATTTTCTCTGTCATAAGTTGCACCAACGAGCCACGCAGTACTCGTTTCAACGTAACTACCGCCACCGTTGATGGGGTGGGTTAGGGTTTTGGCTTTTTTTAAATCACCAAATGTCACTTGCCCGCGAACTGCTTGGAAGTTGAGTTTGGGCGCATTGGGGATGTCTTGTAGTAACCCAGCACTTTGGTTAGACGCTGCTACTACGACCATGTCTGTACGCAGCAAAACTTGGTCGTCACTGTCAAAATCGTCACTGCCAAGAAGCGTCCATTGTCCATCTTCACGAGCAAGCCGTTTTACATGGTAATTGCCTCGCCAAGAGATGTTGGGTTGAGCTAAACAAGCTTTAACCAAAGCTGCCGGTTTGATCCAGCCTGCATCAGCGTGCCACTGTTCCGCTTCACCGTATTTGCGCGACATCACGCCGCTGGCTTGCCAATCAACACCTTCTACCAATAGTTGACTAGCCAGTCTTTGTGTGAATTGCACGCCAGTTGCGGAAATTTGCGAGGTAAAGTTGTTGTCTGCTGAGATATATGGCGCATACAAACCGACAGGTAAGCCAGAAGCGCCGCTGGCAGGTTCAGCTGCAGCATCTACAACAGTGACATGCCAGCCACGCCGTGCAAGGCTGGCTGCGGTGCACGCACCTGCAATACCCGCGCCTATGACAATGCAGTTAGCTATAAGATTTGCCTAAAATTTAGGCGCTAGGGGGAACGTAACCCTGCGCCGCATCAGCACCCCCACCAAAAAAATGCGCTTCCATTTGCCTTGCCAAGTATTGACGGGCACGTAAATCACCTAAGTTCAGGCGATTCTCATTCACCAGCATGGTTTGGTGCTTCATCCAATCGGCCCAAGCTTGCTTGCTGACGCCTTCCCACAGTTTTTTGCCCAGCTCGCCTGGATAAGGTGGAAAATCTAAACCCTCTGCTTCTTTGCCTAATTTGATACAGTTGACCATGCGTGCCATATGATTGCCTATCTGATTTGGGGATTCGTAGAACTTTTCGACATTATCGAAATCTGATTGTTTGATTTTACCGTGGAGTCGTTATTTTGAATGCTTTGAGCCTTTTATCTCGTTTTAGTTTTCGCCAAATCATGGCATTGATAGCTCTAGCTTGCATCGCCATGCTGTGTTTTGGCTTTTATTTGCAACATGTTGGCGGTTTAGAACCCTGTCCGATGTGTATTGTGCAGCGATATGCTATGATTTTAATAGCTATATGGGCAATAATTGCGTCGGCTACTGGCATAAAAGGCGTGCAAATAGGGGCTTCTTGGCTGGTTGTCATCACGGCGCTGGGGGGGGCTTTTGTGGCCGCTCGCCAAAGCTGGTTGCAGTGGTATCCGCCTGAAATTGCCAGCTGTGGACGCGACATTTACGGCATGATTGAAACGTTTCCGCTGCAAAACCTCGTTCCTATGATTTTGAAAGGTTCGGGCGATTGCACCAAAATTGATTGGACTTTTCTTGGAGCTTCAATAGCGAATTGGTCTTTTTTATGTTTTTGCTGCCTTGCGTTGATAGGTATATTGAACATATTCAAAATCAAATAAACCCGTAATCAGAAAATTGATTCACTAAGTTTTATGTGAAATCTGTGATTTAAGTCACCTGTTTTAGCGCTAGCCTTGCCTCGCATTGGTGCAAAAGTTAACTTATCGAGTTAACTGTCTGTATACTTTTGTTTGTATTCTGTTGTGCATACCGTTAATATAAGCATTAACGATATTCTGGAATATCTAATTACTCAGCTATTTATATTATTTGTAGCTGAGTTTTAAACAAAGTTATCACATCTTTACTGAATAAGCACATGGCTTTAGCGATATCAAGGACAACCACATCGGCTGCGGATTGGAGCATTGCTTATGCTGTCACTATTCGCAGGCTAGATAGCCAATTTATGCTGTGTCTGCTGCGCTTAGAGTCGTGGCCCAATCTAGGTAACATGCATGGCGACTTGGTCGATGCCATGAAACTTATTTGTGCTTTGCTAGAAAAACGTCCCATGGTTGGTTTTTTGGTTGCCCGCCGTTTGAAATTACCCGTTGATAAAACCTACGCCTTGCTCAGCGTACTGCAAACCAAAGGTCACATTGTGACTGTAGGTGCTGAACTGCCGAATGATTCCTTGGGATTGAAAAATACTGATTTAGCAGCAAACGATGATGATGCTGACGTACAGACATTTCTACCCAACAACGAAAAGTCAGTGGCTAGCGGTGGGGCGGCTCCTGCTGCAAAAGACAGCGCAGATGTGCTGAACCAACTCTGGCGCGTGTTGAACACTGACATCTCATGGAGCGCGTCAGCGAATGCAAGTAGAGGATCAGATGCACCTTATAGCAAAGATGCTGGTGACGTATTGGGTCAGCTGTGGCGAGTTTTAAATACAGATATTGTTCTTAAGACTGATGAAAATAATCAACCTATCCCTGCTACCGATGCGGAGCTCAAATTACACCAAGAAAAGTTAGATGAAGCTGCGGGGGTAATGGGGCAGTTGTGGTCAGTATTGAATACAGATATTGCTTTTAAGCGCCAAGGTGATTTATCTAGCAAGCAAACAGGTGTGGAAGAAAAAACCAAAGAGGTTTCTACAGTATTACGACAACTTTGGCGTGTACTAAACACGGAAATTGCGAACAAGCGGCAATCAGACGCGGGAGGTGACTCTGTTACGGCGTCGGATACGACTGTAGAAGCCAACGAGAAACTCAGCAAGCTATGGCGAATTTTGGATACTGAAATTACGTTGAAGAAGAAGCCTAAAACTTACATCATGCGTGATTCTTTGAGCCAGAACAGCAAATCGACTGAGTCAGATACTTCGGCCGAGGCTGTTAGCCGTTTGAGTCAGCTGTGGCAGATTTTGAATTCAGAAATCGCAGTGACCGTCCCGCCAGAACGCCGAGCATCAAGTATCAATCATTGAACAGCTATCGTTACCTGACTTAACGCTTATCCAAAACGGTTGGATTAAGCTGGTACGCTGCGCCTTTTTTCCTGTACTTTTCTAGACTTCTAAGAAAATTTTCCTAAATAAGCCAGTTTTGTGGCTTTTTTTAGGGTTTTCCATTAATAAAGCCAATTGATTTAGTAATTACTAAAAGGCATACTACGTCCCAATTCTTCTGTAAAAAGAAGAAGATTGTTTCAAACTTCTCTAATTCGGGAGGTTTGGCTTACCATTATTTTTAAGGGACACACATGAAATTCAAGCCTTCCGCACTCGTTGCCGCTTTGGTATTCACTGCTACTAGCAGCATGGCCGCTCAAACCGTTGTTGGTTTGATCACTAAAACTGAAACCAACCCTTTCTTCGTCAAAATGAAAGAAGGCGCGCAAGCCGAAGCTAAAAAGCTTGGCATCAAGTTGCTCACAGCTAGCGGTAAACAAGACGGCGATACAGCAGCACAAATCACTGCTTTGGAAAACATGGCTGCGGCTGGCGCAAAAACCATTTTGATCACTGCAAGCGGTGACGCCATCATCCCAACCGTGAAAAAAGTACAAGCCAAAGGCGTGCAGGTCATCGCTTTGGACAGCCCGTTTGAAGGCGCAGATGCTTTGTTTGCAACTGACAACTACAAGGCTGGCGAATTGATTGGTCAATACGCAAAAGCAGCCATGGGCGGCAAGCCAGCGAAAATCGCTATGCTTGACTTGTTTCCAGGTCATCCAGTAGGCGCGCAGCGTCACAACGGCTTCATGGTTGGTTACGGTTTGAAAGCCAATGACGCTAAGTCAAACGAATTGTCAACAGCACCAGAAATCGTTTGCGCTGCAGACAGCTTTGGCGACCAAGCCAAAGGCCAAACAGCTATGGAAAACTGCTTGCAAAAGAACCCAGACATCAATGTGGTGTACACCATCAATGAGCCAGCAGCTGCAGGCGCATTCAATGCATTGCAAAAAGCCAAGAAAACTGGCGTGACTATCGTGTCAGTTGACGGTGGTTGCCAAGGTATCAAGGACACTGCCAAAGGCGTGATTGCTGCTACATCACAACAATACCCATTGAAGATGGCTTCTATGGGTGTGCAAGCCGGTGCCGAGTACGCCAAATCAGGCAAAAAAGCCACTGGCTATGTAGACACTGGCGTGACTTTGATTGCTAACAAAGCCATCAAAGGCGTTGACAGCAAAGACACCAAAGTTGGCGCAGATCTGTGCTGGGGCAAGAAGTAATTTTTAGAGTTTAGTGTTTAGCATGGGCTTACAACGATGAAGGAATAGCCTTCTCGTTGTAAGCTTTTTTCATTGTTTCAGTTGGAATTATTTATGACTATGTTGTCTACTGGCGGTCAAGCTAGGGTCGTCCCGTGGGGTGCCTTGGGGCCTTGGTTAGCACTGCTGGCCACCTGCATTTTTTTTGCCACACAATCTGACCGTTTTTTAACGGGTGAGAATCTCTCATTGGTGCTTCAGCAGGTGATGGTGGTTGGGGTTTTGGCGATTGGCCAAACATTGATTATTTTGACGGCAGGTATCGACCTGTCGTGCGGTATGGTGATGTCCTTAGCCGGGATTGTGATGACCAAGTTTGCTGTAGATTACGGGTTTGACCCCTATGTCGCCATCGCTTGTGGGCTGGGCATGGCAACTTTGTTTGGGCTTATCAATGGCTTGTTAATCACCAAAGTTAAATTACCCTCTTTTATTGTGACCTTGGGCACATTGAACATCGCATTCGCAATCACACAAATTTATTCCGAATCGCAAACTGTGCGTGATCTGCCAGCAGAGATGACTGCTTTGGGAAATACGTTCAGCATTGGCAGTACAGAGGTTGGGTATGGCACTATTGTGATGATTGTTTTGTACGTATTGGCTTGGTATATGCTGCGTGATTCATCACCAGGTCGCCACGTCTACGCTGTGGGAAACAACCCAGAGGCTGCCCGATTAACCGGTATTTCTGTAGACCGTGTTTTATTAGGTGTTTATGCATTAGCTGGTTTATTTTATGGTATTGCTGCTCTATTATCTGTAGCAAGAACGGGTGTGGGTGATCCGCAAGCGGGGCAAACCGAAAACTTAGATGCCATCACAGCAGTGGTTCTAGGTGGAACCAGTTTGTTTGGGGGGCGAGGCATTCTTTTGGGCTCGCTGGTTGGCGCTGTTATTGTTGGCGTTTTCCGCAATGGCTTGACTTTGATGGGGGTCGCTTCTGTCTATCAAACATTGATTACAGGTGTGTTGGTGATTCTTGCCGTAGCTGCAGATCAAATGTCTCGTAAAGGAGCACGCTAATGACTGCAAATATCAACTTAAGTGCAGCGCCACTGGTGATGCAAGCACGCAATATCGTGAAACGCTATGGGCAGGTCACAGCACTTGATGGCGTTGATTTTGAATTGCGCGCAGGCGAGATTTTGGCGGTCATTGGCGACAATGGCGCTGGAAAATCATCGCTTATTAAAGTTTTGTCTGGTGCAGTCACGCCTGATTCTGGCGAGATGTT
>JBEGUP010000042.1:0-10303 GCA_041178825.1 Pseudomonadota bacterium
TGGGGTGGCTGATGGGGCTCGAACCCACGACAACAGGAATCACAATCCTGGACTCTACCAACTGAGCTACAGCCACCGCAAGCCTTTGATTATAGCCTGAGTTGGTGGCTTTTTGTAGTCAATTCAACTCATTCGTTCACCATCACCAGCTTGCCTTTGACGGCGCGGGAGCTCATGTGGGCGTAGGCTTCTTTGAGTTGGGACATGGGCATGGTGCTGTCGATGACGGGTTTGATGGTGCCTTTGGCGTACCAAGTGGCCAGTTCGGCCATCATGGCGGTGTTGGCTTTGGGCTCTTTTTTGGCGAAATCGCCCCAGAATATGCCCACGACCGATGCGCCTTTGAGTAGCATGAGGTTGAACGGCAGTGCGGGAATCGGCCCCGCAGCAAAACCGACCACCAAATAACGGCCGCGCCAGGCGATGCTGCGGAAGGCGGGCTCGGTGTTTTGATGCTTTCGCGTAGGTCTTGGGTGCTGTAGTTGATGGTTTCATCGGCACCTATGCTTTTGCACAGCGCGCATTTTTCGTCGCTCGATGCTGCAGCAATCACCCGTGCGCCCATGGCTTTGGCGATTTGGATGGCTGATGTGCCCACACCGCCGGCGGCGCCCAAAATCAGCACAGTTTCGCCGGCTTTGAGTTGGGCGCGGTCGACCAAAGCGTGGTACGAAGTGGCGTAAATCATGATGAAAGCGGCTGCGTCGACGTGGGAGAACCCGTTTGGCAGCGGCATGCACATGGCTGCGGGTGCGAGCGTGTGCGTGCCAAAACCGCCTGTGCCGCTTAAACAAGCCACGTTTTGACCGACTTTGAGGTGCGTCACGCCTGGGCCGACGGCTTCGATCACACCAGCGTATTCAGAGCCGGGCACAAAGGGCAGGGCGGGTTTGTGCTGGTATTTGTTTTGAACGATCAAAATGTCAGGGAAGTTCAAACTCGCGGCTTTGATGTTAATCAACACTTGGCCTTCTGCTGGCACGGGTGTGGGGAGTTCTTGCCAAGTGACGGCATCGATACCAATGGGGTTTTCGCAAAGCCAAGCGTGCATATGGGTTTTCCTAAATAGTCTAAAAATAGCCGTAATAATCACATGATACTGTCCAACCAGATCTGATTCTGTCTCTGTAGCGACCTACAATGTGTGATTAACCTTTAAAGTCATTTTTCATCTATGAAAATACTTATTTCAAACGACGACGGCTACCAAGCCCCAGGCATTGTGGCCTTGTACGAGGCGCTGAAGACGATTGCAGATGTTGAAGTCGTTGCACCTGAAGTGAACAACAGCGCCAAATCTAACGCGCTGACGCTGCATTCCCCCTTGCATGTTGAAACCGCTGCAAATGGCTTTCGATATGTCAACGGCACACCCGCAGACTGTGTGCACATTGCACTGACGGGTTTGCTGGGCTACAGGCCAGACATGGTGGTTTCAGGCATCAATAATGGTGCGAACATGGGTGACGACACGATTTATTCGGGCACCGTGGGCGCGGCGATGGAAGGCTATTTGTTTGGCATTCCAGCGATTGCGTTTTCGCAGGTCAAAAAAGGCTGGGAACATATTGATGCGGCAGCGCTGAAGGCCAAAGAAATCGTGGCGAATTTGATCAAGTTGCGGGAAGCTGAAATAAAAGCAAATTTAATAGCTGCGCCCTGGCTGCTGAATGTGAATGTGCCGAATTTACCGTTTGACCAGCTCAAAGCGACACAAGTATGCCGTTTGGGGGCACGTCATGCGGCCGAAAAAGTCATCATGCAAACAACGCCGCATGGCCGCACCATGTATTGGATAGGTGGTGCAGGCCCTGCGAAGGATGACTCCGAGGGTACGGATTTTCATGCCACGACGCTGGGTCATGTGGCATTGACGCCGCTGAAAACAGATTTGACCAACCACGAGTCGTTAACGACATGGGTTCAGCAAACCGTCCAATTTGTAAAAACTTGACCGAAATGCCATGAACGGTAAGCCGATTATCAAATCTACAGTGAAACCCAGCTTTCCGGCAAAAATGGATTTGTCGGTGGGCAAAGGCGTGAATACACGTCTACAAGCGATTGCGTCTAACCCAGCGCAGACGCTACAACTGGTCAAACCCAGCTCTAACCCTCTGACCAAGCCCGTGCCACGCGCGCCCGCCATGCCACAGGGTTTAGGCATGGATTCCAGCACCTTTCGCGCCCGTATGGTGAGCAAATTGGCCAGTCACGGCATATCAGATGCGCGCGTGCTGAACGCTATGCAAACCACGCACAGGCACAGTTTTGTCGATACTGCCTTGGCAAACCAAGCGTATGAGGACACCAGCTTGCCGATTGGCTGGGGGCAAACGATTTCTAAGCCAAACGTCGTGGCTCGCATGATTGAGCTGTTGTTTGAGGGTAAAACTGGTAATTTAGGACGTGTGTTAGAAATTGGCACAGGCTGCGGCTACCAAGCTGCGGTGCTAAGCCACATCGCGCATGAGGTATACAGTATTGAGCGGGTAGCGGGTTTGTACGAAAAGGCGCGAGAGAACTTCAGACCCTTTCGCATCAAAAACACGCATTTGTTGTTTGGCGACGGCATGCTGGGGTTTCCTAAAGGTGCGCCATACACGGGCATCATCGCCGCTGCAGGTGGAGATGCCATTCCGCAAGCTTGGATTGACCAATTGGCGATGGGCGGGCGAATTGTTGCACCTGTTACAAATAAAGTGGCTGGAGAGCAATCTTTGGTCGTCGTAGATAAAACTGAAGCAGGGTTGAAGCGTACAGTATTGGAGTTGGTGCAGTTTGTGCCCTTAAAATCGGGTGTGATTTAGCTGTATAAAAACTGCTCAGAAATTTAGTTAGGTGAAAAAGATGATTCAGATGATTCAAAAGCTATCAAAGATGCAACGCTTCGCGCAAATCAGTTCGCTGGCTGTGCTATCGGCAGTAGTCTTGCAGTTAACAGCCTGCTCCACACCGATGCCTACGCGTGCACCAGTGGTTGATCGCAGTTCTGGTAACAATGTCATCGTTACCAAGCCAAGCATTGATGCGCCAGCGCTTGCGCCGATTGATAGCAAGCCGCTGCCGAATTTGATGAACTCCCAACACGCGGGGAAACCTGGCTATTACACAGTGAAGCCAGGTGACACTGTGATGCAAATTGGTCGTAACACCAGTCAAAATTGGCGCGATATTGTGAAGTGGAACAATTTAGAAAGCGCGAATCAAATTGAAGTTGGCCAAGTGCTGCGCGTTGTACCGTTAGACGGTAATGGCGCTGCGACAAAGCCACCAGTTGCAACTACTCCGACACTCACCCCATTGCCGCCACTTCCGCCAGCCTCTGCATCGGCCAGCGCAGCGCCTGAAGACGATATTCCCTGGATATGGCCAAGCTCAGGAGTACTGATTTCCGGTTATGACGAAGTGAAAAGCAAAGGTTTGAAAATTGCTGGCAAATTAGGTGACCCTGTTTATGCCTCCGCAGATGGCCGCGTGGTTTACGCGGGCTCTGGTTTGCGTGGCTATGGTAATTTGGTGATTTTGAAACACAACGAAACTTACCTCACCGCTTATGCGCACAACCAAACGCTACTGGTCAAAGAAGACCAAACCGTGCGTAAGGGTCAGCGCATTGCCGATATGGGCAGCAGCGATGCTGATAAAGTGATGCTGCACTTTGAAGTACGCCGCAATGGCAAACCCGTTGATCCAGCGAAGTATTTGCCAAGTCGCTAAAACATAAAACTAAGCGCGGTAGCAAACTCAGCGCAGCATCAAACTCAGCCGCGCAAGAGTTTTTGCACCAAATCTGCCGTTGTTGAAGCCATGTATTTGCGCATCAATCGTGCGCGATAAATTTCAACAGTGCGTGGGCTGATAGCTAGCACTTTGCCAATTTCTTTGCTGGTCATGCCATCCAGCAAATAAGCGGCAACTTCTCGTTCGCGTGCAGTGAGTTCTGACTTAACTGGCCGCTCAGAGCTTAAATCTTCAAACGTCCAAATCCCCGTTTCGTGCGGCGCTTCGCGGTTTAACGCGCGACCCGTCACATGGCACCAAAAGGTTTCGCCTTTGAATCGTCCATCTACCCGTTTCATGATGCGGTTATCCGCGTAGGTGCCATTGCGGTTCAAAATAGGGGTGATACGCTTGCCAGTACGTTCAAATTCATCGGCGCTAGGGTACAAAAGTTGAAAAGATTGCCCCACTAAGCGCTCGCGCACTGTGCCAAACATCTCGCAAGCATGCTGGTTACAGTCGACCATGGTACGGTTGCGCGAGAGTATCAAACCCACAGGCGCCATGTCAAAAGCAAGCCGATAATCAATGTCCATAGGGTTTTATTGTACGGAAAACTACGTACTCGAATAAGTAGTATCGTACGTGTATTCATTTTCATAAGGAGAAAACGCCAGTGAACAAGATTTACCCTAGCGCAGCAGCAGCGCTGCAAGGCGTCATCAAAGACAACCAATTGTTAGCCGTTGGTGGTTTTGGGCTATGCGGCATTCCAGAAGCTTTGATTGACGCTGTGGTTGAAAGCGGCGCACAAAACCTCACCGCGATTTCTAACAACGCCGGTGTCGATGGTTTCGGTTTAGGCAAATTGCTAGAAACCCGCCAAATCAAAAAAATGATTTCCAGCTATGTGGGCGAAAACAAAGAGTTTGAACGCCAATACTTAGCCGGTGAGTTGGCTTTGGAATTCACACCACAAGGCACGCTAGCTGAAAAGCTGCGTGCTGGCGGTGCTGGCATTCCCGCCTTTTTCACCAAAACTGGCGTGGGCACACTGGTGGCGGAGGGCAAAGAGTTGCGCGAATTTGAAATGGACGGCGTCAAAGAAACGTTTGTGATGGAGAAGGCCTTGTTTCCAGACGTGGCATTGGTGAAAGCACACGTGGCTGACAAAGCTGGCAATTTGCGCTTCAACTTAACCGCGCGCAATTTCAACCCTGCAGCAGCCATGGCTGGAAAAATCTGCATCGTAGAAGTCGAAAAAATCGTTGAAACAGGCGAACTCGCACCTGACGATATTCACTTGCCAGGCATCTATGTGCACCGTATTGTGTTGAATGCAACGCCTGAAAAGCGCATCGAAAAACGAACCATCACAGAAACCAACAAGGCAGGAGCGTAATCATGGCTTGGACACAAGATCAAATGGCTGCACGTGCAGCGCAAGAGTTGCAAGACGGTTTTTACGTTAACTTGGGTATTGGTATCCCAACGCTGGTGGCAAACTTCGTCCCCAAAGACATTGAAGTTTGGCTGCAGTCAGAAAACGGCATGATGGGTATTGGCGCGTTTCCAACAGAAGATCAAGTCGATGCTGACTTGATCAACGCTGGCAAACAAACCGTGACCACCATCAAAGGCTCGTCCATTTTTGGCAGTCACGAAAGCTTCGCCATGATTCGTGGCGGCAAAATCAACCTCAGTATTTTGGGTGCGATGCAGGTGAGTGAGAAGGGCGACTTAGCGAATTGGATGATTCCAGGCAAGATGATCAAAGGCATGGGCGGCGCGATGGACTTGGTCGCTGGCGTCAAGCGCGTGATCGTGTTGATGGAGCACGTTGCCAAAAAGAAAGACGGCACGATTGACTTGAAAATTTTGCCAAGCTGCACTTTGCCACTGACTGGCTTGGGCGTGGTTGACCGCATCATCACCGACTTGGCGGTGATGGATGTGACCGACGCTGGCTTGAAAGTGGTCGAGCTAGCTGCTGGCGTGACGCTGGAAGAGCTGCAATCTAAAACAGGTGTGAAGCTGATTTAAATTGCATAAATTAGGCATAAATATCGCTGTAGCCGGCGCATTTATTGCCTAAATAGCTATCTATTTTATAGCATTTATTTTGCAGATTTTGTATCTGTGTCTAAATCAAGCGCACCCCGCTTGATTTGGTCGCGCTCAAGCGACTCAAACAGCGCCTTGAAATTACCTTCACCAAAGCCTTCGTCGCCCTTGCGTTGAATGAACTCAAAAAACACGGGGCCGAGTTGGGTTTGCGAGAAAATTTGCAATAGCAATCTTGGCACGCCGCCTTCGGTCGTGCCGTCCATCAAAATCCCGCGCGTTTGTAGTTCAGCCACGGGCTGACCATGGCCAGGCAAGCGGCCATCTAGCATGTCGTAATAGCTGTCACTCGGAGCCGTCATGAGGGGCACGCCGGCAAGTGCCAAACTATCGACGGTGGCGAGCAGGTCATCACAAATCATCGCAATGTGTTGAATGCCTTCGCCGTTGAACTTCATCAAATACTCTTCAATTTGTCCACCACCTTGGCGCGATTCTTCGTTCAGCGGAATGCGAATTTTGCCGTCTGGTGCGGTTAAAGCTTTGGATGTCAGACCCGTGTATTCACCCTTGATATCGAAGAATCGAATTTCACGGAAGTTAAACAGCTTGGTATAAAAATCCGCCCAAAATGCCATGCGACCACGGTAGACGTTGTGCGTCAAATGGTCAATCAACCTCAAACCATGCCCAATGGGGTGTTTGTCGACGCCGTCAATGAAGTCAAAATCAATGTCGTAAATCGATTTACCATCTTCAAATCTATCAATCAAATACAACGGCGCACCGCCAATGCCTTTGATGGCAGGCAAATTCAGCTCCATTGGCCCAGGGTGCAACTCAATCGGTTGTGCGCCTAACTCTAAAGCGCGTTTGTAAGCGTGGTGCGAGTCGCGTACGCGAAACGCCATGCCGCACGCGCTGGGGCCATGCTCAGCTGCAAAGTAGCCTGCCACGCTTTTAGGCTCGCGGTTAACAATGAAATTGATCTCACCTTGACGGTACAGCACCACGTCTTTAGAGCGGTGTTTGGCTACCAGCGTAAAGCCCATGCGTTCAAAAATTGGTTCTAGCAAACCAGCGGTGGGCGACGCAAATTCCACAAACTCAAAGCCCATCAACCCCATGGGGTTGTCAAATAAATCGGCCATTCTTTAGCTCCATAAATACAAAAAATTATCGGAAAACACAAATTAAAGGATTTAAATCAAAAGACTTAATCCCAAAAGATGAACCTATGCGTTTAAGTTTTTTGCTGGAGGCGCACAGGGCTTACCCCGCGTGCTGCGGGCGAGGTGAATGCCGACGATTAAAATGGATATGGGCATGGACATTAAAATGTATGGGCAGTATACGCTTGTGTTGGACTTCCATCTAGTTTTTGACGAAAACAATGATGGCAGTCATCATTGAAACCGTCTTGCTTCAATCTCAAACACATTGTCCCAATAAAACCTTTTTCCAGAGCAAAGTGCTTGAAAGCTCGCCAGAATGTAAAGCATCGGGAAAAGTAGTCCCCAGCGTTCATATTGCCGAACATGTATATGCTCATGGTCGCGCCAGCGCTTGAGCGTTCCGTGGTTTCTACCCAAAATCACATGGCCAATGGTGATGGCATCAAACTGGTTTGACAGGGCACGCAATAGTGGGGTGCGTGTGTTGCCCGCGACTTCAAGCACGCCGAGTCGTTGCTTGACAGATGCACCCAGCCAATAAGCGATGAGTGCAAAAAAAAGTCCAAACAGCGTCACTGGCAAAACCCACAAATAGGCAACCAAACTAGGGCGTTGACGATGATTTGATTTCATACTTTGGAGCGGGTGAAGGGAATCGAACCCTCGTTATTTGCTTGGGAAGCAAAAGTCCTACCACTGAACGACACCCGCTTAATCTGATCTTGAATTGTATTTTATTTGCATATCACCGAGCGTTTTGTTTAAAGTGCTTCAGTGGACTTTGCTTGATACTTCCATGGCGACAGTAAAAATCTGCGGGTTTTGAGTACAAAACGCTCTTGGCAAAAAACGGCAATAACAACGATGATGACTATTACCAGCGGATAAGTAGCAAAGGGCAGAGATACGCCTTTAAGTTGCTGAGAGTAGCTCTGCAAATCTAATTGGTTTTGTGGTGAGTTTAAATACAACATCAGGGCTTTTTGGAGTCGAGTCAAGATGTAGAAAAGCGGCAAATGCAAAATGAATAGTGACAAAGTGGCATTGCCAAGACGGTTCGCAAGGTCATCTAACCACACCACACGTGTATGACGAACCCCGGCAAAGAGCATGACAAGCAATAATTCTAGAGGCAATAAAAAACCGTTGTGCACCAAATAAAAACCTGCTGGTCCGTACCGATTAGACAGTCCGATGATAAAAACCATCAAGCTAACGATTAAGGCCAGCAAGCCTAAAAATTGAGGTTGAGTTAGCACGACAGTACCTCTGTCTTGCAAAAGCCTGCACAACAAAATGCCAGCTATGAATTCTGGTAATCTAACTAAAGGGTTGGTGTGCAAAAAGCCTGTAGCAGCGGTACTGTAGTTGTCGTTTGCAATCAAACTTAACGGAGCCACGAGATTGACAAAAACCATTATCAGCAATACCCAAAACGGGTAACGCAGGCGTAGAACTGTTCCGCCCCACAGGGCAAAAAAGACATAAAAAAAGGCCAATGTCGAAATAGACCAGGATGGAATATTGAAAGTTAGATAAAAGGGATTCCACGCATGCAGTAATGTCAAATGCTGAAATGCGTTGTTGATAAGACCACCGATATCAAGAGGGATAAGCAAGGGTTCAATGCTATAAGCTGCCATAGCTTGGGGAATGTCTGCCACAGCGTAAACCACACCATAGGAGCGGTACTGAACCCACATTACCAAAGCTGCTAGTGCGAATCCCACCAGATGAAGCGGATAGACGGTAAGAATACGAGTAGCGATGAATCGGCGGGCTGAAATTCTCAGCGCACCGTCATTGTCTAAATAAGCATGCGCCAAAACGTAACCCGAGAGTATGAAAAATACGCTGGTAGAAATGTGGCCAGCGGAAACTGATTGGTAAAGCCAATCAGGCAAGTCTTTATATGCCGGAATTGTGTGAAAAAATATCAAATACAAAGCTAAACCGAAACGCAGCCACGCCAAGCAACTCAGCTGTTTGCGGCCGTAGTTTAAAAGCATTTGCCAGATTCCATAAAGCGTTTTACCGTAGTAAAAATAACGGCATGCCCAGCATCATTGAAGTGAACGCCATCGCCTGCTGATAAGTCACGCCTGGGGTTTTCATTGCTGGAATCTGCTAAAGCACTTCTCACACTGATAAAGCAGTGACCAAATTCTTTTTGCAGTGCTGCGTCGATTTGAGCAATGGTTGCGTTTTGTTTTTTAGATAACCCGCTGCGGGGCAGGCTGGACATGACGGCCACTCGTACTTTGTCGTTAGATTGGGCGCACTGCCGCATGTCTAAAAAATTGTTGATGGTTTGCTCCGCAGGCATGCCATTGGTGGTGTCGTTCGAGGGAAAAGCCAGGATTAAGTGGTTCGCGCCAAGTTTCAACGCTTTGTCAATATTCCGTGTGGGAGATATTAGTTCCATCAAGTTAGAGCTGGCTGCTTGGGTGCATAAAGCAGATGAGCTCAAAATACCAGGCGTTGCTAAATTGATAATCTTTTCATCTTTGGTTCGCATCAGCCAAGTTTGAAGCAATCCCACCCAGCTGTTACCAGCTTGGCTAGCGCCAGTACCTGCTGCAGTGGAGCTGCCCAAGATTGCAAGGTTTGTGCTTTCTGCGTAGACGCCACTTACCAATAAAGTGCTTAGCATGACTGCTGCAAATAATCTGCATAAAACTCTGTGACAAGTGGGCGTCTGATGCTTCATTGGCTATTTCAAGATATCACCCATACACAGGTATTTCATCTCCAAATACTCGTCCATACCGTGGCGCGAGCCTTCGCGCCCTAATCCTGACTGCTTGACCCCGCCAAAAGGCACGTGCTCGGTGGCGATGACGCCAGCGTTGATGCCGACCATGCCGTATTCCAGCGCCTCCGCCACGCGGAAAATGCGGCCTACATCGCGGCTGTAGAAGTAGCTGGCTAGGCCGAATTCGGTGTTGTTGGCTGCGTCTATGGCTTCCTGGTCCGTTTTAAAGCGGAAGACTGGCGCAAACGGGCCAAAGGTTTCTTCGGTTGCGCACAGCATGGTTGCAGTGGCGTCGCCAATCAGCGTGGGTTCAAAAAACTGACCTTGCAGCTTCTTGCCGCCCGCCAGCAGATCTTCAAAACCGTTGCCGACTTTCAATGCCTTCACTTTCGCTGCAAACTTGCTCACAAATGCGTCATACACGCCATCTTGCACGTAAATGCGGTTCGCGCACACGCAGGTTTGCCCCGCGTTGCGGTATTTCCTTGCCATCGCGCCTTCAACGGCAGAATCGATATCCGCATCGTCAAACACAATGAAAGGTGCATTGCCGCCCAGTTCCAGTGCCAGTTTTTTTACCGTCGGT